>JAEWKL010000330.1 GCA_023386115.1 Pseudomonadota bacterium | reverse complement strand
CGCGGCCGCCCGCCCCCCCCCCCCCCACGCCCGTTTGGGCTTAGCCGGCGCCTCCGAACGAATCCGTTCGAAGGCGCGGCGGTATTACAGGCCTCGAACGGGCCCATGACGATCCGGTTCATCCCTGGCCGGCTGGGCGCGGGAGGGGTGGTTCGACGCGCTGGTCGTCGAGCCGGCCGGCGCATTCTGGACCGATCGCGCGGTTTGCCGCGGCAGCGAGCACTCCGGTCACTGGGTCGGGGACGGCTCGCATCGTCGCGCGGTTTCGGCGAATCGCGGCCGACCGAGGACCATGCCGGCTGCCGTCAAGACGCCGTCCCACCGCCGATCCGGAGTGCCTTCCGGAAGCGCGTCGCTGGTCCGCCTCAGCTCAGCGCCCGACGGCGCGCCGAACCGCCCGGGGGCGATACTCACGGGGGTGGCGTGGCGGCGTCGCCTCCGCCGCCATCCGCGCCGCCCGCCGGTCGAGCCGGGCGGCCGATCGGCGCACGCTCGTCACGCCGAGCACCGCCGCCGCGCCGACCAGACACGGCACCAGGACCAGGGCGTAGGTCGTCAGGCTCATCATCGCAGGTTCGTCAACGTCAGCCTCGCACCGAAGTGTAGACCAACGCCGAGCACGAACCAAACGGCCATCAGCGCGAGGGCGGGCGCGGTGACGCGGCCCGTCGTCGCCATGGCGGCGGTGAGCGGGGCGACGATGCCGGTGATGGCGAAGCCGGCAGCCCCGATATTCATCAGGTTGGCGGTCAGCTTCACCTGCTCGTTGTGGACGAGGATGTCGCGGGCAAGCTGCGCCCGCTCGCGCTCCTCGTCGCCCTCCTCCTCACCCTCCTCGTCGGGTTGCAGCCCGCTCGCCATGCGCGATCCGGGCCCCGGTCACGGCCGGACGGATTTGGGGTAGCCCCGGGGCGCCATCGTGCCGGCAGTGCCGCGATGGCCGACCCACTTCGCCAGCTCCTCGCCGGCCTCCGTCCGGGTCCGCCCGGCGCTGTCGGGCCAGGTCAGGCCGTCGGCGAGGCGGAAGATCACGACGGAATCGAGGGTGCCGTCGCGGTATTTCTGCAATCGCACGCCCTTGCCGCGGACCATCTCGGGGATCTCGGAGAGCGGGAACACCGTCATCAGCCGGTTGGTGCCGCAGACCGCGACATGGTCGCCCTCCCCCACCTCCACGACGAGGCTCGCCGTCGCCGGCTCGTCGAGGCCGATCACCTGCTTGCCCTTGCGGGTATTGGCCACGAGCCCGTCGGCCGGGGTGACGAAGCCGCGCCCGTCGGTGGTGGCGAGCAGGAGCTTCACCCCGGGCTTGTGCGCCCAGACGGTGACGATCTCCGAGCCCTCGTCCATGTCGACCATCAGGCGGATCGGATCGCCGAAGCCGCGCCCGCCCGGGAGCTTGGCCGCCTCCAGGGTGAAGACCTTGCCGTTCGAGGCCAGCACCAGGATTTTCGCAGTCGTCTCGGTCGGGAAGCTGACCTTCAGGGTGTCGTCGCCCTTGAACTGCACGGCCGAGAGATCGGCGACGTGACCTTTCAGCGCCCGGATCCAGCCCTTCTGCGACACGATCACGGTGATCGGCTCGCGCTCGACCATCGCCTCGGAGAAGTCGATGCCGGACGTGTCGGGCGGGTTCTCGAGGGTGGTGCGGCGGCGGCCGAGCGGGGTCTCGGGGCCGTAGGTCTTGCGCACGGCCCGGATCTGGGTCGCGATCGACTTCCACTGCTTGTCGTCGGAGCCGAGCAGGCCGTCGAGATCGGCCTTCTCCTTGGTCAGCGCGTCGTGCTCGCGCTTCAGCTCCATCTCCTCCAGCTTGCGCAAGCTGCGCAGGCGGGTGTCGAGGATGGCGTTGGCCTGCAACTCGGTCAGCTCGAAGACCCGCATCAGCTCGGCCTTCGGCTCGTCCTCCTCGCGGATGATCTGGATCACCCGGTCGAGGTCGAGATAGACGATGAGCAGACCGCCGAGGATCTCGAGCCGGCGCTCGATCTGGGCGAGGCGGTGGCGCGAGCGGCGCTGCAGCACGACCCGGCGATGGTCGAGCCACTCGCGCAGGGCTTCCGCCAGGCCGATCACCCGCGGCACCGTGCCGCCGACCAGCACGTTCATGTTGAGGGAGATGCGGCTCTCCAGCTCGGTGAGCCGGAACAGCGATTCCATCAGCACCACGGGATCGACGGTGCGCGAGCGCGGCTCCAGCACCACCCGCACGTCCTCGGCCGATTCGTCGCGCACGTCGGCGAGGAGCGGCAGCTTCTTCTCCTGGAGAAGCTCGGCCATCTTCTCGATCAGCCGCGCCTTCGGAACGCCGTAGGGGATCTCGGTGACGACGACGGCCCAGGTGCCGCGGCCGAGATCCTCCTTCTGCCAGCGCGCCCGCACCCGAAAAGCCCCGCGCCCGGTGCGGTAGGCCTCGGCGATCGAGGCCGCCGAATCGATGACGATGCCGCCGGTCGGAAAGTCCGGTCCCTTGACGAAGGTCGTCAGCTGCTCCGACGTCGCGGCCGGGTGGGTGATGAGGTAGAGCGCGGCCTCGCACAGCTCCGCCGCGTTGTGCGGCGGGATCGAGGTCGCCATGCCGACGGCGATGCCCTGCGAACCGTTGGCGAGCAGGTTCGGGAAGGCCGCCGGCAGGACCACCGGCTCCTCTTCCTGCCCGTCGTAGTTGGGGCGGAAATCGACCGCGTCCTCGTCCATTCCCTCGAGGAGGAGGCGGGCGACCTCGGTCATCCGGCACTCGGTGTACCGCTGGGCCGCCGGGTTGTCGCCGTCGATATTGCCGAAGTTGCCCTGGCCGTCGACCAGGGGGTAGCGCTGGGCGAAATCCTGCGCAAGGCGCACCAGGGCGTCGTAGACCGCGACGTCGCCGTGCGGGTGATACTTGCCGATCACGTCGCCGACGACGCGGGCACATTTCTTGTAGGCGCTGCCGGGATCGAGGCGCAGCAGCCGCATCGCGTGCAGGATGCGCCGGTGCACGGGTTTGAGGCCGTCGCGGGCATCGGGCAGCGCCCGGTGCATGATGGTCGAGAGCGCGTAGGCGAGGTAGCGCTCCTCCAGCGCCGCCTTGAGGTCGACGTTCTCGATCCCGTCGCGGTCGGAGGGTGGCTCGAAGGGCTTTCCCATGGGCGGACGTCAACTCACGGTTTCGACGGTCTCAAGACCAGAACATAACACGAACATTCACCGATTGCCAGGAACGGATGGCAACCCGTCCGTGCATTCGAACGAGGCTCAACCCGCCCCGGCGGTGCCGAGCGCGACGAACCGCATCCGCTCCTCCGGCTCGGCGAGGTCGCGCGGGCCCCAGATGTGCTGGTCGAGGAAATAACCCGTTAAGGTAAACCCTTGCTTGATGTCCCGCCCGGTCGGCACGTTGAGGCCGCGTCGGTCGGGCCGGTCGACCAGGAAGTCGGGCAGCGCCAGCAGCCGGTCGCGCCAGGGCTCGCCGGCGGCGGCGCTCACCGCCCGCCCGCTCTTCGGCGAGACGTAGGCGAGATACTCGTTGGTGCCGGTGGCGGCGCAGGCCGAGAGGTCGAGGCCGAAGCCGAGCTCGGCCAGCATCGCGAGTTCGAAGCGCACCATCAGGGCCGGAGCGATCTCGGGCTCGTGCAGGTGGGCGATCAGCACCTTCGCGGCCTCGAACAGTGCGGGGTGCGAATCGCGCTCGGGCAGGAGCCGCAGCAGCCCGGCGGCGTAGCCGATGCCGTAGAGGGCGAGGCGCGAGCCGATCAGCCGGGCGCTGGCGCTCTCGAGCGGCTCGACCGCGTAGGCACCTAAAGATTCGTCTAGGCGCGCGCGCCACACCGCCCGCACCAGGTTGCCGGGCTGGAGCACCGGCTGCATCCGGCGCGAGCGCCCGCCATGGACGAGGCCGAGATGACGGCCGTGCTCCGCCGTCATCAGTTCGAGGACGACGCCGGTCTCGCCGTGCCGCCGCGCCCCGAGAACCAGCCCGTCATCCGTCCACTGCATGAGAGGGTCAATAGCCGCTCGGGGGGCGGAACTGAACCGGTTTCCGGGTTCGGGACCCGATCCGCTCGGCTCTGCGCGGGAGCCACGGCCGATGCTCCTCGGACATCCGGGATTCTCCGGGCGGGATTCCCCGGGCGGGATTCCCCGGGCGGGATTCCCCGGGCGAGAGTCCCCGGAACGGTGGCTCGCCTGCTCCGACCGGACAGGTTGGTTCCGCCGAACGCGTGGTACAACGGCTCCCCATCAGCGGTGATGCTCAAGGAGGCTCGATATGAACGGTCGAGACGTGCGAGCGGCACTGGATCGGCATTGGGCCGCGTCCGACGCAAGCGACTTCGAGAAGGAGCACGACATCTACCGAGAGGATGCCATCCTGGATTATCCGCAATCCGGCGAGCGCATCCGCGGACGCCGGAAAATTCAGGCATCTCGCGCGGCCCAACCAAACCGGAAGCACTTCGCGGTGCGCCGAATCACCGGGAACGGCGATCTGTGGGTCACCGAATATGTTCTGAGCTACGACGGGCGTCCGTCATACACGGTCAGCATCATGGAGTTCCGCAACGGCAAGGTCGCGCGCGAGACCCAGTATTTCGGCGATCCGTTCGAGCCAGGCCCGTCTCGCGCGCAATGGGTCGAGCCGATCCCTTGAACCTTGGTCATCGAAGCGGATGGCCCTGAGACGAGAGCCGGCCGCATCTGCCCGGCCTTTGTGCTGCGGCTATGTGGCTTGCCTCGATGACCGCTGCTCGCACCCGCGGCAGCCCTCCGAGCCGTCACGCCGAGTGGGTCTACGCGCCCAAGCCGGCTCGGGCCTCTTTTTAGGCCGCCGGAAGGGACACGGAGAACCACATCCGGGTGCCGCGGCCGGGCTCGCTCGTGACGCCGATCTGCCCGCCCATCAGCTCGACGAGGTGGCGGCAGATCACCAGGCCGAGACCGCTGCCGCCGAAGCGGCGCCGGATCGACTCGTCGCCCTGGCCGAAGGGTACGAACAGCCGCTCCTGCTGCGCCGCCGACATGCCGATGCCGGTGTCGCTCACCGTGAAGAGCAGTCTGCCTCCACCGCGGACGGTATCCGGGCTCACCGCCAGGACCACCCGGCCCGCCGGCGTGAACTTCACCGCGTTGGTGAGGAGGTTCAGCAGCACCTGCCGCAGGCGGCCGACATCGCCCATCACCAGGGTCGGGGTGGCAGGGTCGCGCAGCACCTCCACCGCCACGCCCTTGCGGGAGGCGGCTCCCCGGGCGACCGCCGCCGTGCCCTCCAGCAGGTCGGCGAGGAGGAAGGATTCCGGATCGAGAGCGACCTGTCCCGCCTCGATCTGCGCCACGTCGAGCACGTCGTCGACGACCCGGATCAGGATCTCGCCGGCCTCCTGGACGGCGGCGAGGTGGCGCAGGGTCTCGGGCTCGCGCGAACGGCTGAGCATGTGCTCGGTGTAGCCGAGGACCGCGTTGAGGGGATTGCGGATCTCGTGGCTCATCATCGCCAAGAAATCCGACTTGGCGCGGTTGGCCTGCTCGGCCCCCTCCTTGGCGTGGGCGAGCGCCTGCTCGGCGCGCTTGCGGGCGGTGATGTCCAGGGTGAGGCCGACGATGCGCCCGCTCAGGCCGTGGGCGTCGTCGAGGACGCGGCCGAGGCTCTGGATCCAGCGGGTGCCGCCATGCTCGGCCGTCACCCGCACGTCGACCGAGAACGGGGTGCGGGTGGTGACCGCCTTGGTGACCGCGTCCCACAGCATGGCGCGGTCGTCGGCATGGACCAGCCCGGTCCAGGCCGAGGAGGTGATGATGCAGGCCTGCGCCGAGAGGCCGTGCAGGCGCGCGCCCTCCGCCGAGAGCGAGAGCGCACCGGTGCGCATGTTCCAGTCCCACAGGCCGACGCCGGCCGCCTTGTGGGTGAGCAGCAGAAGGTTGGTGGTGGCCTCCAGCGCCTGGTTGTCGGCCACGACGTCGTCGACGTCGGCTGCCGTCATCATCCAGCCGGTGATGCTGGCCCCCTCGCGGATCGGCACCACGTCGGTCTGGTGCCAGTGCCAGCGCCCACTGGTGTCGCGCAGGCGGATCGTGAGGTCGTAGGGCTGGCCCAAGCGGATCGCCGAAGCGCGGGCGGAGGCCGCGCGGTTACGGTCCTTCGGGTGGATCACGCTGTCCCAGCCGTCCGGCTCGCCGAGGCTCGAGCCGATCTCCCGCGCCGCGCGGTTGGCGAAGCGGACCGCGCCGTCGCGGTCGAGCATCCAGACCTTCTGCGGCAACGCGTCGAGGATCAGGCGCGACGGCAGCCCGCTCATCCCCGGCTCGCTCTCCGGAAGCGCACGGCCGAGGGCATCGCCCGGTCCTTCGACCGGAATGCCCGCGATCGGGTGCGCGGTCCGCGCCGTCATCAGCTCTCCTACGCCATCGCGCCGAGCGTGGGGTGGCCGGCGCCCGGGCGACGCCCCGGCGCGACCCTCGTCACGCCTGCGCCGCCGCCCGCACCCAGCCGAATCGGATAAAATCCGAATCCTGTCTCTGCTAACCTAAGGACGCGTTTTGTCCAAGAGCCCGATGCCGACTTACAAAGCTTTCCTGGGCAAAATCGCCGTCGGGCCATGATCTGCCAGAGCACCATCAACATCATCTCGGCACTTGCCGCCACGGGACGCCGAATAGGGTGGCGTCCGGAGTGGAGGCGCGCCTACACAGTCCGAGGTGGCAGGCCGGGGCAGGAGGGTGCCTTTAGAACAAGTAAATTGGACTCTCGTCATTTGAGAGACACCCTATAGGCGTGTCCTGGAGCCGCGCTTCAGGGCGAACGGGCGTCCGGGCAAGCCACCGCCTCGAGGCGCGCGGCGACGCGGTCCCGCGCTGCGGAATCGAGGCCGAGATGGACCCCGTCGGGCGACCGCCCCAGGGAGGCGGGATCGCGCAGGTCCGCGAAGGCGTCGACGAAGCGACAGCCGGCCCGGGCGCATTCCTCCGACAGGATCGCCGAATAGGTGGGCGCGGCGGCGACGTCGTAGAACCTCGTGACGCCAGTCCGGCCGGCATCGAAGGGCGGCACCGCGG
>JAEWKL010000078.1 GCA_023386115.1 Pseudomonadota bacterium | reverse complement strand
GCGCCGAGACGATCGAGGCCGCCTCGCCCATGGCGCTGCCGCGCAGGCGCGGATCGGCGAGGAAGGCCGGGTCGAGCCTCCGCGCCGCGGCGGCGGCGGCGTCCGCGTCGACGAGGTCCCGCCCCGCATCGAGGAGCGTCAGCGCCACCGCCCGGTAGAGCAGGCCGGTATCGAGGTGCGGCAGGCGGTAATGCCGTGCCAGGCGCTTGGCGAGCGTGCCCTTGCCGGAGGCCGCCGGCCCGTCGATCGCGATGACCATCGGCGACCTCATGCGGTGAGTCCGGCGCCGAGCGCCCGCATGTCGGCGAGGAAGGCGGGGTAGCTCGTCGCGATCATCGCACCGTCATCGACCGTCACCGGCTGGCGGGCCGCCATCCCGAGGACCAGGAACGCCATGGCGATGCGGTGGTCGAGATGGGTCTCGACCGTCCCGCCGCCCCGGGGCGCCGCGCCGTCGCCGTGGACGATCAGGTCGTCGCCCTCGACCGTGTGGGGGGCGCCGTTGGCCTTGAGCCCGGCCGCCACCGCGGCGAGGCGGTCGGATTCCTTGACGCGCAGCTCGTGCAGGCCCTGCATCCGGGTGGTGCCGTCCGCACAGGCGGCCGCCACGGCCAGCACCGGGTACTCGTCGATCATCGCCGGCGCCCGCTCGGGCGGCACCGCGACGCCCTTGAGACGGCTGTGGCGCACCCGCAGGTCTGCGACGGTCTCGCCGCCCTCCTCGCGCTCGTTCAGCCGCTCGATGTCGCCGCCCATCTCCAGGAGCGTGGTGAGGAGGCCGGTGCGCAGGGGATTCATCATCACCCCCTCGATCACCACCTCGGAGCCCGGCACCACCAGGCCGGCGACGAGGGCGAAGGCGGCCGAGGACGGATCGGCCGGCACCACCACGTCGGTGGCCTTGAGGGTCGGCTGGCCGGTGAGCGCGATCCGCCTTCCGTGGCCGCCGGGACCGACCGCCTCGACCTCCACCTGGGCGCCGAACAGGCGCAGCATCCGCTCGGTATGGTCGCGGGTCGCCGCCGCCTCGATCACCGTGGTGGTGCCCGGAGCGTTGAGCCCGGCGAGCAGCACCGCCGACTTCACCTGCGCCGAGGCGACCGGGCTCTCATAGGTGATCGGCACCGCCTCGCGCGGCCCGCGCAGGATGAGCGGCACCCGGCCGCCCTCGGCCTGCTCCACCACCGTCACGCCCATCTGCACCAGCGGATCGAGGATCCGGCGCATCGGCCGCTTGCGGAGCGAGGCGTCGCCGTCGAAGGTCGCGGTGACCGGATGGCCGCCGACCACGCCCATCATCAGCCGGGAGCCGGTGCCGGCATTGCCGAAATCGAGCACGCCCGCCGGATCGGACAGGCCGCCGACGCCGACGCCGCGCACCCGCCAGCGCCCCTCCCCGTCGCGGTCGATGCCGGCCCCGAGCGCCTTGGCGGCGGCGGCGGTGCGCAGCACGTCGTCACCTTCCAGCAGGCCCTGGATCCGGGTCTCGCCGAGGCTGAGCAGCCCCAGGATGATCGCCCGGTGCGAGATCGACTTGTCGCCGGGCGGCCGCAACCGGCCCCGCAGGGCCGTCCCGGGCTGGGCGGTGATCGGGGACGGGGTGGAATCGTGCGACACGGGCAGACGGCCTGGTTCTCGAGAATCGCGAAAGAAGCGCGGGAAAACGGCCGGGTCGTTACCACGCGGGCACCGCCGCGTCATCCGCCGGCCCCACAGGTATTTGACAGGGCTGGCGGGCGCGACTAACCGGACCCACTCTTACCGACATCGACAGGAACGTGACTACCGTGGCCAGACCGGAACTCGGCTTGAAGCGCCAGTGCATGAGCTGCGGCGCGAAGTTCTACGACCTCAGCAGGGACCCTGCCGTCTGCCCGAAATGCGGCACGGTCTATCAGGTCGCCGCCCTCTCCACGACCCGCGTCCCCGCCCCTGCCATCGCCAACCGCGCCCCGCGCGAGGAGGAGACCGAGGAGGAGGCCGGCGCCCCCGAGATGGTGTCCCTCGACGAGGTCGAGGCTGCCGAGGACGGCGCCGACGTGTCGGTCGACGACGACGCCGATGTGGGCGATGCCGGCGGCGACGACGACACCTTCCTGGAGGAGGACGAGGAGAGCGGCGACGACGTCTCCGACTTCATCGACGGCGACATCGAGAGCGACGAGGAATCGTAACGTCTCGGGGCGGGCAACGGCGGGGACGCGGTGCGGCCGTTCCAACCCCCTGATGCACCTCGGAAATTCGCGACAGTCACGAAAACTTCGCGAAGACCCGCCCCGAGGGCTTGTGTCCGGCGCCACACCCTCATATACCGCCGCTCACCGACGGCGCCCCCGCAAGGGGCGCCGGTCCGGTTCCGGGACGGATCCCATACGTCCTGCAGCGTGGGGCTTTAGCTCAGCTGGGAGAGCGCCTGCATGGCATGCAGGAGGTCAGCGGTTCGATCCCGCTAAGCTCCACCAACTCACCTCAGGCTCTGCCTGGCGTGATCCGATCGCGGCCAGCGATC
>JAEWKL010000057.1 GCA_023386115.1 Pseudomonadota bacterium | reverse complement strand
GCGCAAGGCCGGCTCGCGCCGCAGATAGGCCCGGAGCAGGCCCGTGAGGGTGGCGGCGCCGAGGTCCGGCGGCTCGACGTTGAAGTGGAGCCCGAGGGAGCCGAGCAGCACCGCCCCGCGCCCCCGCCCGCCGGCGCCGTGCAGCAGGGCGGCGAGCCGGTCGATCTCGGGAAGGCGGTCGAAGGCGAGGGGGCCGGTGATCACCTCGCGCGGCACCACCGGACCGAGGAAGGCCGCCAGGGTGCGCCCCGCGGCCCGGACCGGCAGGCCAAGACCTGCACCTTGCCCCGTACCTTGCACGGGACCTGCACCTTGCCCCGTACCTTGCACCTGCGCCCGGCGCTGCGGGTGAGCGGCGCGCAGGTCGAGCTCGACTCGGATGTCGCCGAGCGCCGTGCCCTCGAGCCGGAAGGCGTGCGGATCCTCCTCGACGAACCGCCCGCCGAGGCCGGCGGCGAGCGCCGTCGCGGCGATCCTCGCCGAGGGGCCCATGAACTCGATCTCGACGCCGACGCGGCGCGGCGTGCCGTCAGCCCGCAGGGGCCGGGGCGGCAGGCGGAACTCGGCCCTCGAAGGCTCAGTCATGGAAGACTCGGCCCTCGAAGACTCGGCCATGGAAGACTCGGCCATGGAACTCTCGACCCCGCGACACTCGATGATGGACAAATCGCTCACGACACCGCCGCCGGCACGGGCGACGATGCGTGGAGAGGAACGGGATCGAGGTCGAACAGGTCCGGGCAATCCTCCTCGCCCGGGCGGCGCGGCAGGCGGCGGCCCGGCGGCGCGGCGGGGCCGAGAAGCCGCATCACGCGCTTCGAGACCGCGACCGACAGGTTCTCGCGCTTGGCCCGGGCCTCGACACGGGCGAGCGCGTTCATCGCCGGGCCGAGCACGGTGAACTCGGCCCGCGCCCCGTCGTCGAGCACCCCCACCAGCACCTCGCCGGCATGGAGCGAGGCGGTCAGCGCCAGCGGCGGCAGGTCCTGCTGCCGGCGGGTTTCGTTCATCGCGCGCATCCGCGCCTCGATCTCCCGCACGCAGGCCAGCGCCGCCGCCGCCTGCTCGGCCGGGGCGCCGTCGACGAACTGGGCCAGGACTCCGTCGCCGACATATTTGTCGACGAGGCCGCCCCGGTCGGTGACCGCCGCGTGGGCCAGCGCCCGCACCGCCAGCAGCCAGTCCAGCACCTGGGCCTCCCCCCAAAGCCGGGTGAGGGCGGAGAACCCCCGGATGTCGAGGGCGAGGAGGCAGGCATGGCGGGGCTGGAGCGCCGTCGGCCCGTCGCGCCGCACCAGGTCGATGCCGGCCGGCACGAAGCGCGCCAGCGTCGCCCGCTCGTGCTCCAGGCGCAGCATCGTCGCCACGCCCCGGCGCAGGCGCAGCGCCCCCTCAATCACGAAGGCGCCCGCCACCAGGAAGGAGAGGAGCCCGAAGACATGCGGCCCCGCCGGCGGCAGGCCGAGGCGGGGATCGAGCAGGCCGAGGCCGAGCACCCCAGACCACACCCCGGCCACCAGCGCGACGAAGACCGCGGTGTGGCGCGGCCGCAAGGTCAGGCCGGATTCGAGCAGCAGCAGGAAGGCCGGCAGCCGGCTCGCCAGCGTGCCGGGCTCGTCGGCGGCGTCGACCGCCGCCATCATGTATTCGAGCACGATGTAGGCGGCGAGCGCCGCATCGAGCAACGTCGTGATCCAGGCCAGGCGCTCGCTGTGGCGCCGCCGCGCCGTGACGGCCAGCCAGAGCGAGGACGCCGCGTAGCCGCCGAGGATGAACCAGTGGCTGCCGGCATGCAGCGCGCCGTCGCTGAGATGGGCCGAGACTCCCAGCACCCCGAGCATCACCAGCCGCATCGCCAGGACGCGGATGGCCGTGCCCGCGGCGAGACCGGCGGCCAGGCCGGGCTCGTCCCCGGCGGGGCGGGGCGCCGCATTCCGGTCCGGCGGGCTCGGATGTCGTCTGCTCATGCGGGGCTGATCATGGGGCCTTGAGCCTTGCGCGCGGGATGGGGAGGCGTCGAGGCAGGATGGTCGTCGTCCGCCACCGGCGGGATCCCCCGGATGGTCCAGGGGGACGACGCCGGTGCCCGATGTGCCGAACGGGCTGGAGGGCCCATCGTTCCGCGAGGGCGGCGAACCGGCCTCCCCTTGCAAGATGCCATACATCTCTCCATCTCCAGACCATCCGGTTGGATGGTCTGGAGATGGCGATGGCGGACAATGTCCACGAGCTGCGGCCGAAGATGCCCGACAGCGAGAAGGTCACGGTCAATCTCGGCTTCGTCGATCTCGGCCGCATCGACCTGATGGTGCGGGACGGGTTCTACGCCAACCGGGCCGACTTCATCCGCACGGCGGTCCGCAACCAGCTCGATCGCCAGGAGGAGGCGTTGCGCCAGTCGGTGGCGCGCCGGCAGCTCAGCCTCGGGCTCACGCACCTCACGAAGGCCGAGCTGGAGGCGGCGCGGGAGGCCGGGACGCCGCTCCGCATTCAGGTCCTCGGGCTGGCCAGCATCGCCGACGACGTGACGCCGGAGCTCGCCCGCGCGGCCATCGCGTCGATCCACGTGCTCGGCGCCTTCCACGCCAGCGCCGCCGTCAAGGCGGCGCTCGCCGACCGCATCGCCTGACCCCTCGTTTTCACAGGACTCCGATCATGACCGCATTCAGGAACTTCCCCCCGGGCGGGGGGCTCGGCGCGAGCGTCGACATGGCCGAGGTGACCCGCCTCACCCGGGCCGGCCGGCTGACCGAGGCCGTGGCGCTGATCCAGGGCCGCCCGATCCAGGGGAGCCCGGTCCACGGGCACCCAGCGCCGGTCGAGCCCACCCGCGCGCCAGCCACCCGCGCGCCTGTCTCGCAGGAGGCCGAGGCGGCGATCGACCTCGTCGCCCCGGACGAGCCGGGCGGCGCCTGGACGGTCCCGGGAGGAGCCGGCGCGCCGGAACAGTCCGATCCGCTGCGGGGCATGCCCGACGCCCTGCGGGATCGACCGGAGGCCCTGAGGAATTTCCGCCTGCCGGGCGGGCTGACCGGCCTGCTGCGCGAGGGCGCCTTCGACGGTCTGGGCGGCGGTGTGGCCGGCGGTCTTGCCGGCAACCTGGCGAGCGGCTTGGCCAATAACCTGGCGGGCGGTCTCGGCGGGAGCCTGAAGCCTCGCCGGCCGGTACCGGTGCCGGAGGGGGCGCGGTTCGAGGAGCGGAGCTTCTCCAACGCCGCGGGCAGCCGGACCTACAAGGTCTACGTACCGAGCGGCCGGGAGGGCGGGGAACACGGCACCGCCCTGCCGGTCGTGGTGATGCTGCACGGCTGCACCCAGGATCCCGACGACTTCGCCCTGGGCACGCGGATGAACGACCTCGCCGAGGCGAAAGGGGCGATCGTCGTCTATCCGCGCCAGGAGCGGTCGGCCAACGCGCAGAAATGCTGGAACTGGTTCCAGCCCGGCGACCAGGGCCGCGGCGCCGGCGAGCCGGCGCTGATCGCCGGGATCGCGAAGGCCGTCGTCGCGGAGTTCGGGGCCGACCCGGACCGGATCTTCGTCGCCGGGCTCTCCGCCGGCGGCGCGGCGGCGGCGATCCTGGCCGCGACCTATCCGGACGTGTTCGCGGCGGCCGGCATCCATTCGGGCCTCGCCTGCGGCGCGGCCCGGGAC
>JAEWKL010000007.1 GCA_023386115.1 Pseudomonadota bacterium | reverse complement strand
CGTCGACCCGCCGCTCGACTTCCAGCGTGGCACGCACAGGTTAACACAAGAAGGACCGCCCCGCGTCAGGCGGGGCGGCCCGGTTCGGCTCAGCCTTTAGAGCATCCGCCGCGGCTGAGGAAACCACCCGGCGATGGAAACAGCGCGCCTCAGGCGCCGCGCCTGCTCACGAGACCGCCTGGACCTCGCGCACGTCGGGCAGGAAATGACGGAAGAGGTTCTGCACGCCCTGGCGCAGGGTGGCGGTGGAGGACGGGCAGCCCGAGCAGGCGCCCTTCATCTCCAGGAAGACCACCCCATCGCGAAAGCCCCGGAAGGTGATGTCGCCGCCGTCGCCCGCCACCGCCGGACGCACCCGGGTCTCGAGCAGGTCCTTGATGGTGGCGACCGTGTCGGCATCGGCCTCGTCGAAGAACTCGTCCGCCGCCTCCTCGGGGGCGTGGCCGGCCTCGAGGACCGGGGCCCCCGACATGAAGTGCTCCATGATGGCGCCGAGCACCGCGGGCTTGACCTGGGGCCAGCCGGGCTCGCCCTCGGCCTTCGTCACCGAGATGAAGTCGTGGCCGAGATAGACACCGGAGACGCCCTCGACGCCGAACAGGGCGCGGGCGAGCGGCGAGCGCGCCGCGGCGCCCTCGTCCCGTGCCTCGAAGGTGCCCTCGGGCAGTACGACCTTGCCGGGCAGGAACTTCAGGGTGGCGGGGTTCGGGGTGGCTTCGGTCTGGATGAACATCGGTGATCCTCGAAAAGTTCTCTGCGCCGGTTCAAGGCCGGCCGGGAACGGCGCGCGGCCGCCAGGGGCCTCCGCGCCTGCCCGAAGATGTGGACCCGAACGCGCGAAAGCTCAATGGAGCCCGGGCGCATCCGAACGGTCCGGCGCGACGGATCCCCTGCATGTCATCCGGCGAGCGCCGTGATCTCGGCCTCGCTCAGAGCCCCCGGCACGATCACGACCGGCACCGGGAAGCTGCCGGCGTTGCGCCCTGCGATCGAGGTGACGAGGGGCCCCGGCCCGTCGCTGCCCGCCGCGGCGCCGAGCACGAGGAAGGCGATGTCCTCGTCGGTCTCGATCTGGCGCAGGATCGCGTCGGCGCGCTCGCCGGTGCGCACCACGAGTTCCGGATCGACGCCCGCGGCTTGGCGCGCCGCCGCCGCCAGGGCCTCCAGGCGCTCGGTCGTCTCGGCCTCGGCCTCGGCCCGCATCGCGTCGCCGACGCCGAGCCATTCCATCGTTTCGGGCGGCTCGGCCACCGCCAGCATCACCACGCGGGCCCCGAGCCGGGCCGCCCGGCGCACGGCGAAATGCACCGCCCGGTCGCATTCCGGCGTCTCGTCGACCAGCACCATGAACTTGAGCCGATGCCCAGCCTCGAAGGACCGGCGCCGCTTGATCTCGACCATGCCCGCACGCGCTCCGCCGACGACGCGATGCTGCCCGCGCGGTCGGCCAGCCGCAAGGGGCGCGGCGTGGGCAGGCCCCGCCCCGTCGCCGGGCGAATCAGCGGACATTTCCTCCGGCACGGGACGCCGCGGGCGGGTCGGAACCGGCTGCCGCCGCGGCGCGATCCCGCCACGCGGCGCGGGTCTCTGCGGCAGAATCGCGCCGACTGCACAACCGGAAAGCAAATCGCGGATTTTTTAAGCACATCCAGGATGGAAAATCCTGGTCCTGCGATCACGTGCCGAATTTTTCTTCGACACGCCGCGGGACTTCCTGGCCTCGACGCAGTAACACTCTGGTCATCCTTGGTGGGCTAACATGGCGTGCGGGCGGCTCGGGCGAAAGCCTTTGAGCCGGCGGTGTCCCGGGCGGGAGAGAGCGGTGCTCGCAACTGACTTCCTGGCGTTCCACGAGGCGTCCCGGCGCAACGGGATCATCCTGTCGTTCGGCGGCGACCTGTCCGAGAACGTGCTGTTCTCCCTCGGCGAGGTGCTGAAGCTGCGCATGCAGCAGGGCGCCACCGACGCGGCGGTGTCGAAGCGGGTCTTCTCGATCTTCGTCGAGCAGGCCCAGAACGTCATCCGCTACTCCGCCGACAAGCTCGTGCCGCACAGCTCGCCCGAAGGCGGCATGGTGAGCGCCGGACTGATCGTGGTCGGGATCGAGGACGGGCGCTTCTTCGTCGCCTGCGGCAACGAGGTCCCGGGCGAGCACGTCACCGCTCTGCGCGCCCGGCTCGACCACATCGCCGGCCTGTCGGGCGACGAACTGAAGCAATACTACCGCGAGCGGCTGCGCCAGCCTGCCGACGAAGGCAGCCTCGGCGGAAGCATCGGGCTGATCGAGATCGCCCGGCGCTCGAGCGCCCCGGTCGAGTACGACTTCCAGGCCCGCGGCGACGACCGATCGTTCTTCTGCCTCAAGGCCTTCATCTGAGGCGCGCGACGATGGACCGGATCCAGATCCCCGCCACCAGCCGCTCGCCGCTGGTCGATTTCGACTTTCCCGCCGGGCGCCTGCTCCTGCGCGGGGAATCCTACCCGGAGGATGCCGCGGCCTTCTACGGTCCGCTGCTCCAGGCCCTGCGCGCCTGCCTGGAGGAGGAGGGCGGGCCGCTGACCGTCGACGTGGCCCTGTCGTACTTCAACTCGTCGAGCGCCAAGGCGCTGATGAACCTGTTCATGCCCCTCGAGGATGCCGCCGAGGCGGGCCGCGACGTGACGATCCGCTGGCTCTATGCCGAGGGGGACGACACCATCGCGGAGGCGGGCGAGGATTTCGCGGTCGATTTCTCGCATGCCCGGTTCGAGATGGTCCAGGAGACGGCGGCATGACCACCAGGGCGGGCCAGGGCGGGCGCGCGACCGACGGCGAGGCGCCCCCGGAGCCCGACGGGACCGGGAGGGACGCAGGCAAGAGCGACGGCGGCAGGAGCGACGCAGGCAAGCGGCCGGAGGGCGGCAAGCGCGCCGGTGGACCGGGCAACGTCTTCAGCCTGTTCGACAACGAGGAGGCCGTCCTCGACCGGACCGAGGTGATGCTGACCCAGCTCGCCGCGGTGGCGGACGGGGTGAAGGTCCTGGCCGAGGCCTATCGCCGGGGCTACCGCGAGCAGCGGCGGCTGGTGCGCCTGAGCGACCGGATGCAGGCCGACCTGCAGAAGGCCAACAAGCGCCTCGCCGAGCAGCAGCGCGACCTCCAATCCCTCAACCAAGCTCTCTCGGGCGAGATCGAGACCAGCGCCCGGCTGGAGGCGGAGCTGCGCCGGCTCGCCGACACCGACCCGCTGACCGGGGCTCTCGCCCGCCGGCGCTTCCTGGAGGTCTGCGCCCGAGACTGGCCGCGCCGCCCCGGGCAGAAGGCCTGCCTGCTGATGCTCGACCTCGACCGGTTCAAGCTCGTCAACGACAGCCACGGGCACGCCGCCGGCGACGCGGCCCTGATCGCCTTCGTCGCCGCCTGCCGCTCCTCCCTGCGCTCCCTCGATGCCGTCGGGCGGCTCGGGGGCGAGGAATTCGGGGTCCTCCTGGTCGAGACCGGGCCTGAGGACGGGGCGGTGATCGCGGAGCGGATCCGCGCCGCCGTGGCGGCGAACCCGGTCTTCACCGAGGGCGGGCCGATCGGCATCACGGTCAGCATCGGTCTTGCGACGGCCGCACCGGAGGAGAGCCTCCAGGCGGCGATGCGCCGGGCCGACGCGGCGCTCTACGCGGCCAAGCACGGCGGCCGCAACCGGGTCGAGCGGGCCCCCTTCCCGGAGAGCACCCCGGAGACCCTGCGTTGAGCGGCGAACCCGCGGCGTCCGCGCCG
>JAEWKL010000799.1 GCA_023386115.1 Pseudomonadota bacterium | reverse complement strand
GGCCTGGGCGGCGGTCTGCACCGTGCCGCCGACGAGGTTGCCGGCGCCGCCGAGGGCGCCCGACACCGTGCTCAGCGTGCCGCCGACGAGGCCGCTCGCCGCCGAGGTGATGAGGTAGATCACCACCAGGGTGGTCACCGCCCAGGAGACCAGGCCGTGCAGGGCGGCCGCGCCGGGCAGCGGCTTGCCGGAGAGCCGGCCCGCGATGGCGCCGCCGGCGAGCGAGGCGACGATGCCCGAGATCACGAACCACAGGCCCGCGCCCATCGAGACGGTCGAGGCGGCCGGGTTGTCGCTGGCGTTCACGCCGACCGAGGACAGGCCGACGCCGACGCCGACGAGGTTGAGGATCACCTGCGTCACCAGGGCGGTGACGGCGCCGGCAACGATGGCGCCCCAGGAGACCTGGTTGAGCAGGACCGCGCGGGTATCGGCCTGCGCTGCGGTCGACAGGGGGGAAACGGGAGTCTGGATGGTCACGTCGTTACTCCGGGTCGTTCAGGCATCGGGGAGGGGCCCCGGGCGGTGTCGCCGGGCCGAGGCCCCCGCCGCGATGCGGTCGGGCGCGAATTCAGTCGCGGTTGGCGTTGACGAGGAGGCCGAGGCCGAAACCGACCAGGCCTGCGATCACCAGCGAGGCGAGCGGATACTCGGCGACCTGGTGGCTCACCTGCCGGGCGCCGTGGCGCAGGGAGCGGCTGCCGCGCTCATAGGCGTCCTGAGCGTAGTCCTGCGCCTCGTCGGCGAAGTCCTGAGCCCGGTCGGCGACATCCCGGGCCCTGTCGCCGGCTTGGCCGGCATAGTCCTGGGCTCGATCCGCGGCGTGACGGACGGTGTCCTTGGCCTGGCCGTAGGCGTTCTCCGCCGCGCCCTGCGCCTCGCGGAAGCGGCCTTCCGCCGAGTCGCGGTGCGAGCCGGTCAGGTCGCCGACGGCGCCCTGGATCTTGCCGCCGAGTTCCTTGGCCGCGCCGGCGATGCGATCGGTATCGATCATGGCATTCTCCTCGTGGTGTCGGTGGGGACAGGGCGGCGCCCCGCGCGGGGCGCCGGATGACGTGCGTCGTCAGTCCTTGCGAGGTCCGGCCCCGTGCGGGCGCGTGCCGGCGCCCTGCGGAGATTGTGCCTCGCCTTTCTGACGCTGGCCTTCGGCCTCGACCCGGACGTCGCCGGTGAGCTTGCCGATGGCCTCCTTCACCGAGCCCTTGACCTGCTCGGTGGAAGTTGTTGGCGCGCGTTCGGTCATGAGTGCCTCGCTACGACTGGGAAGCTCAGACCGAACTGCAGATGTGAATGCCTTGCGCGCCTTCAATAGTAGGAAAATACCGGTAGACTAAACTTCAGCTACCAGACGCCTGAAGCGGGAAGCCGTGCTCGCGGCCCCACAGGATCACCTCCGTGCGGCGGTGCACGCCGAGCTTGCGGTAGAGCGCAGCGCCGTGATTGCGCACGGTGTTCCGCGACAGGCCGAGCTTGCGGGCGATGCCGTCGTCGTCGAGCCCGGAGCAGATCAGGTTCAGGATCTGCCGCTCGCGGAGCGTCAGGTCGGGCACCGCGGCGCCCGGCGCCTCGCGGCCCGGCCGGCGCAGGTTGGCGAGCTTCTCGATCAGCCCGCGGCTGAACCAGGAAGTGTCGGCCATCACCGTCTCGATCGCGTCGAACAGCTCGCGCTCGGTGTGCTTGCGCTCGGTGATGTCCTGCAGGACCATCAGCACGAACTCCGCGTCGCTGATGGTCACGCGCTCGGCGGAGACCAGGCAGTCGAGGTCGGCGCCGGTCTCGTGGCGCAGGCAGACCTCGAGCCCCAGCGCGTAGCCGGTGCGTGCGAGCCTCTCCTCGAAGCGCCGCCGCTGCTCGTCCGAGACCCACAGGCCGAATTCCGCCGGCGTGCGGCCGACCACCCGGTCCTCGCCGAAGCCGAAGACCCGGCCGAACGCCTCGTTGATGCTGGTGACCTGACCATCCCCGGCGCGGGCGAGGAGCGTCGGGACAGGCGTCAGGCGGAACGCCTTGGCGAAACGCTCCTCGCTCTGGCGGAGCGCCGTCTCGGCCTTCCGGCGCAATTCCAGGTCGGCGAAGGTGAACAGCATGCAGGGCTCGTCGCCCATCTCCATCGGCTGGCCGGCCACGATCACGAAGCGGCCGCCGCCGTCGGGAAGCTCCAGGCGCGCCTCCATCTGGGGAATCGTGCCGCCCTCGTTGAGCCGCGCCACCGCGAGGTCGCGGTGGCGGGCATTGGCGAGCACGTCGACCTCGTAGACGCTGCGGCCGATCACGGCGTCGCGGGTGTAGCCGGTCATCTCCAGGAAGCCGGCATTGACCTTGACGTGGCGCAGGTCGGAGAGCCGCGTGATGACAGCCGGCGCCGGGTTGGCGTTGAAGGTGCGCTCGAAGCGCTCCTCGGCCTCGAACTGGTCCGACACGTCCTTGAGGATCAGCGCCAGGCAGCTCGGCCTGCCCTCCCGGTCGGTGGCGACGAGGCTGCGCAGGGAATGGACGAAGCCGACCTCCGGCCTGTCGGTGCGCGTCACCTCGACCACGACGTCGTGGAAGTGCTCGCCGGCGACGACGCGCTCGATCGGGTAGCTCTCCGGCGCGCGGTTGTTGCGGTAGCGCAGGGCGAAGCGGGCCCGGTAGGCGTCGACCGTCGGGCCGATCTCGTCCAGGCTCTCGGCGCCGTGCATCGCAAGCGCCGCCTCGTTGGCGTAGGCGATGGTCTGGTCGGGCTCGACCAGGATCACCCCCTCGCTGAGGCCGGCGATGATCTGCCGGAGTTCATGCCTGTCGACGCCTGCGGTCACGGTTCGGGCGATCCCTTCGTCCTGTGTCGCTGCCTCTCGGGCAGCGGAGCACAAACGGATCGCGCGCTAACGGGTTCCCGCCGGAGAACGAGATTCACCGGTAGATTCGTATCATTGACGTAATGGGCGGCGACCAGAAATAAGTCGGACCACGGCCGGCGCAGCACGCTTCCCCACGGGATAGTCCCGTACCGGTCGACCGGTCTAGTCCGATAGGGGTAGCGTTTACGGGCCCTTTCCGTGCGAACAGACGATGTGCTGACAAAATCGGTCGCCGCAACGGGGGCCGCCATCACCCTGATCCTGTCGCATCTCGGTCGGCTCCTGCGGGAATCCTATCCGGAGTCCGTCGCGCTCGATGCCGGCTCGGCCCTCGGCCAGGTCCTGGCGCGCCTGACCCAGGCCCTCGATGCGGCGGAGGCGGAGGCCGGGCGCGAGGTGCCGGCGGCATTCAGGACCGGGCTCCTCGGCGCGGTGCCGCGCCTGCGCCGCTACGCCCTGTCCCTGACCCATCACGGCGCCGATGCCGACGACCTGGTGCAGCACACCCTGCTCAAGGCCTGGGAGCACCGGCGCCAGTTCGTCCCTGGCTCCAGCCTGCCGGCCTGGCTGTTCGGGATCCTGCGCAACGGCTTCTTCAACGGGCGCCGCAAGCACCGCCTCGAAGTGGCGGATCCCGACGGGGCCCACGCGGCCACCCTGGCGACCGCCGCCGAGCAGGAGCACCGGGCGACCTTGCGCGACCTTCAGGGCGCCCTCGACCGGCTCGAGCCGGCGCAGCGCGAGGCGCTCCTGCTGATCGCCGTCGAGGGCCTGTCCTACGAGGACGCCGCCGACCTCATCGGCTGTCCGGCCGGCACTGTGAAGAGCCGTGTCAGCCGGGCCCGCGACCGGCTCGGTCAGGACCTGAACCGGGACTTGCCGAGCCGGGACTTGCCGAACCGAGCCGTCCCGAACCCGCCCGGCGCGGCCTGAGGGCGTCGAGGCCGCCGCATCGTGTTCGCCCGCAAGGGCGTCCCCCATCGTTCCGGCGCTTTCCCCCGAGGCGTCCGGGACGGTCGCGAGCCGGGCACGGCATGTTCCCCCGTCCGTGCCCGGCTCCGTCGACGAACCATCCTGCCGCCGATGCCCGCGCGCCGGCCCTGTTCCTCGCCCTCGCCGCCAAGGTTCCCGCGGCCCCCGTCGGGGCGGCTCCCGCGGCGAACCGCTTCGACGGCGCCTGGTCGGTCGTCGCCACTGCCGAGAGCGGGAACTGCGCCGTCCCGTACCGCTACCCGATCGTGATCCGGGACGGGATCGTGGACGATACCGGCGGTCACGGCGCCGATGCGTCCGGGCGCGCCACGGCCGATGGCCGCATCACCGGCACGCTCCGCAGCGGCCTCGCCACCGTCGCGGTCACCGGCAC
>JAEWKL010000795.1 GCA_023386115.1 Pseudomonadota bacterium | reverse complement strand
TTCCGGCACTTTGCGGAGTCCGCCGCCGGCGTCGGTGGCCGGATCGGCCGGGCGAGCGAGATGGCGGGCGCGACCCTCGCCCGGAGCCAGGCTACCGCCGCGACGGTGGAGCGGCTGGTCGGCGCCTCGGGCGAGATCGGCGAAGCGGCCGACCTGATCCGCACCATCGCCGAGCAGACCAACCTCCTGGCGCTGAACGCCGCGATCGAGGCGGCCCGGGCCGGGACGGCGGGACGCGGCTTCGCGGTGGTGGCCGCGGAGGTCAAGGCGCTCGCCGGCCAGACGGCGGCCGCGACCGACCGGATCGCCGTCCGGATCGCGGCGATCCAGGGCGCGACCCGGCACACCGCCGAGGAGATCGGCGCGATCATCGACGCGGTGGCGGCGACGAGCCGTCTCGCCGACGAGATCCGCGGCGCGATGGAGGACCAGGCGGTGACGAATGACGGCATCGGCCATCACATCGGACGCGCCGGCGCCGAGGCCCGCCGCGTCGCGCGGAGCATCGACCAGGTCCGCACCGCCTCGCTGGCGAGCGCCGCGCAGTCGGATCAGGTCCGGGCGGTGGCCGGAATCCTGGCGCAGAACTCGGCCCTGCTGGCGGAGTCGGTGACGGCGTTCCTCGGCGAGGTGCGGGCGGCGTGAGGGCGGGCGTCACGGCCCGTGGGTGGACGATCACGCCGACGGGCTGGCCTCTCCCGGTGCGGGTCCGACGCAGCGTCGCCGCTCGATGGGATGAGGCCTCGCCCGCCGCACGTCGGATGAGCCGCGTCAGCGTGCCGCAGAAGGCTCGGATACGGGCCGGGGGTGGGGTGGCGTCTCGCCGTCGATGCTCAGCAGCCGGCGCGCCTGCCGCACATGATCGGCAACCCGTGCCGGATCGGCGTCGGCGGGCACGATATAGCCGTAGACCTGCCGGTTGTCGAAATATTGTGCGATGCCCGCCGCCCGGGCCCGCCGCGAGAACACGACGTATTCGTGGGCATCGGGGCCGTCGGCATGGCCCAGGCGTGGGATGACGTCGGCACGCACCAGGTATGTGCAGCGCACCACCGGCATCTCGATCAATCCGGTCACGTCCCGGAACAGGACGGGTTCGTAGAGAGCGCTGCTCTTGAAGTAGCCGGCGTCGTCGATGGCCGCGTGGTAGTTCGAGTAGAGCTGCGTCGGGTCGATGTGGCGCAGCAGCGGCGCGACGATCGGCAGGCCGGTCGCCACGAGGTTGCGCAGCGTGCACGGGCGGATGACAGCGTTGCAATCGGCCGTGAAGTAATAGGCGCAGCCATGCCCGGCGGTCTTGGCGAGGCTCGCGTGGCGGAAACTCACGGCGCGGCGCTCGACGAGGCCGTCGCGCTGGACCGCGTCGCCCTCATCGACGCCGGCATCCTGCACAGGGGCAACGAGGCCTCCGTCGTCGACGGCCGCGTAATCCCCGCCGACCCGGTCGAGCCAAGCGCCCAGGACCTCTCGCGTCCGGGCGCCGCCGTGGGTGCGCAGGGACAGGACGATCGCCGATTTGGGATAGTCGAGCGCGTCGATGCACGCGAGGAACAAGGGCAGCACCGGCTCCCCGCCCTCGACGAGGATCGCCAGCAGAACGCGGGGTGCGGGCTCGGGCAGGGACGCGTCGAGGGGGCGCGGGGCGACGAGCGCATGCGCGCCGGCCTGGCGCGCCGCCGAGGGCGCGATGCCGGCGAGCCTGTCCATCGCGAAGCGGGCATTGGACAAGACACGCTCGCGCTGATCCTCGGGCACCCTGCCGGATGCCAGGGCGCGCAGGCTCGCATCAAGGCTGTCGCGCGGCTCGCCGGCCCAATAGGCGTTGATCCCGTACTCGTCCAAGGCACCGTACTCGTAGATCCAGCGCTCCAGGAACAATCCTTGCGCGGGGAGCGGCGTGCCGGCGGCGAGCTTGCCGTAGACGGTGCCGCGCTGGGGGTCGGCGTGCATCCGGCAGGCGAGGCTCGCAGCATGCGGCGCCTCGGCACGTGTGGGCCTCACCGCCATCGCCCGCTCCAGGGGCGCCAGCACCTCCGCCAGCGGCCGCCCGGCCTTCAGCAGGAGCCGCCCGGCCTCCAGCAGCGACACGTAGATCTCGTCGGGCCAGAAGCCCTGATCGGCCCGTTCCAGGTACCGTGCGAGCGCCTTCTCGGTCTCGCCGCAATCGCGGTGGCGCTGGGCGAGCTGGAATGTGTAGCGCGCGGCCAGGAGCGGGGTGGGCGCCGCCGCCAACGCCCTCTCGATCACGGCCGCGGCGAACCGGTCGGTCTCGGGGTCGCGCGGCCCTCCCCAGCTCCGGCCGCTGCGGAGGATCGGGCCGGGCAGGTGCTCGATGGTCTCCGCCTCCTCGCATCCGAGGGATTCGTGGATGGTCCCGTCGTAGCGCCAGGGCAGTGCGGTGCGCAGAAGCTGCGGAATGCGGCAGAGCGACGCCCCGACGGCGACGTTCAGGGTGTAGCCGTCGGCGGTCAGCGCGGGCAGCGCGTAGTCCGCCGGGACGTCGAGCCGGTCTTCGGCCTCGATGACGAGGCTGTAGGTGCCGTAGGCGCGCGCGAGCGCCAGCGCCTCGCTGCGGGTGCGGGCGAAGTCGCGCCACGGGCGCTCGCACAGGGTGCCAGGCAGGTCGGCCAGCGCCCTGCGGACGATGTCCTGCGTACCGTCGGTCGAGCCGGTATCGACGACGACCCAGGCGTCGATCAGCGGACGCGCGCTGTCGAGGCAGGCGCGAATGACCGGCGCCTCGTCCCGGACGACCATGCAGAGGCACACGGCCGGGCGGGACGGCCTCGTGGTGCGGGCCGCCGCGCCGGATTCCGGGACGCCGGGATGCCGGCCAGGCCTGTCCTGGGAGGGGCCTTCCCGAGGGTGCCCGGCCCTTGGGGAATTTGCCGTTGGGGAATTTGCCGGCGCTGTGTCGGTCCGCCGGGGCTGACCGGCCGCCTTGCCGGGCTCGTCGGTCCTGGGCAGGGGCATCCTCCGGTCCGTCGAGGACCGGTCGAGAATGGCCTCGCAGGCGGCTGCGACGCCGTTCTCGGCCCGCATCAGGACCTGCACCTTGCGGCAGGCCGCCGCCACGGCCGAGGATCTCGCCAGCGCCTCGACGGCCCGCTGCGCCCGGTCCGCCGTGAAGCGCCGGCGCGCGAGGGACGCGCCCACCCCGAGACGGACCACCCGCTCGGCCTCGTCGGCATGGTCGAACGCCACGGGCACGATCAGCTGCGGGCAGCCGGCCGCCAGCGCCTGCGCCACCGTGCCGACCCCGCCGTGATGCACCAAGGCCGCGCAGGCCGGGAGGAGCCGGCTCAAGGGGGCGTAGGGGACGTGCAGCATGCCGGGCGGCAGGTCGGCCGGAATCTCGTCGGCTTGGCCGGCGAGCAGGATGCCGCGTCTCCCCGAGCGCCGGCACATCTCGACGGCGGTGGCGAAGAAGCCTTGCGCGCCGGCCATCGCCGATCCGTAGGTGAAGGCGAGCGGTGCCGGTCCCGCGCGGAGGAAGGCGGCGAGGTCGGGCGAGAGTTCCGCCACTTCGCCGAACGTGTCGGCAAGGGGAAAGCCGACCTGGACGAGCTGGGCCGGCCAGTCGGGCTGGGGCGGGGCGTACCAGTCGGGCACGGCGAGCAGGACGCGCTCGGGGCTGTGCCACCAGTGTCGCAGGCGCCGGACCGGGGCGAGGCCGAGGCGGTCCCGGACGGCGTTGAGGGGAGGAAGCGCCGCGGGGTCGAGGACGAAGCGGTCGGCACCGCGGCCGAGCTTGTGGCGCCAGCGGGCGGGGAGGAGGCGGGGGAGCGGCAGGCCGGGCAGGCGGGGCGGGGCGAAGCGGCTCTCGAGGAGCATCGGCATCAGGTGGAGGGTGGTGAGCGACAGGCCGAGGCGCTCTTGAGCCACGCGGGCGCCTAGCGCCAGGGTGGAGGCGACGACGAGGTCGGACGGCTGCGCCTCCGCCTCCAGCCAGCGATAGGTCGGTTCGATGGCCGCGGCGACGGCCTTGAGCATCGCCTTCGCGCCCTGGACCGGCCGCCACAGATCCGTTCGCTCGACGGCCCGGGCGAAATCCGCCTCAGTGCCGATGGGGTGGAAGGCGAGGCCGGCGCGGTCCGCAAGCGGCCAGAACCGTCCCGGCGCAGCGACCCGAACCCCATGTCCCTGGGCCCGGAGCGCCGCCGCGATGGCGATGACGGGCAGGATGTCGCCATGGGTGCCCAGAGCCGCGAGAAGGACGCGCTGCGCCCTGTCGCCCGACCTGCCGGTCCCGAGAGATGACACAGGCTGCTCCCGCGTCTGGGAGCGGCACGCTGTCGGCCGTGCCCCGCCCGACTCTCAGTGGGGCGAGTGTTCGGCGGGTGCCGCCATCGATGATGTGCCGGCCCCTTGTATCTGTGCGCGCTCCGGATGAGGCAAGAGGTTATCAGACGCCTGAGCGGACGGGGTTATGCTATGACAACGATGCTTGTCTATCTCGGCATTTTGATGTGGCAAGCGAGAATCGAGGACTGAATTCTACGAATGTCTCGTCCGGCGCCCCTCCGCGCCTCAGTGTCCGGAGGGAGCGCGACCGGTTGGGCCGGTCGGTCGCTCAAGAGGTCGCGCCGGAACGCCGCGTGGCGATGGGTCGGCCCGGCCCTCAGGCCGCCGTGCGCAGTCCCGTTTCCTCCGGCCCGACCACCCGCACCGGCTGGCCCGGGCGGGCGAGGAGCGTGCCGCCCTTCGGCACCTCCGACCAGCCGGCGCGCAGGCCGTCGATCGGCTCGGAGACGACCGCGAGGCCGGTCCCTGTCTCGCGCCAGTACAGGCTCGGCGGGCGGCCGTCGCAGGCCCAGCGACAGGCCGTGAGGCTCTCGCCGTCGGTGAGGACGGCGGTGAAGCGCAGGGGCTCGTCGATCCCCGCCTCGCGCATCAGGCCGCGTGCGGCCGAGACGCTCGCCGCCATGGCGGCGACCGGATCCTGGTCGAGGCCGTGCGCGAGGGCGAGGAGGAACAGGGCCTCCGAATCGGTGGTGCCCTGGCGCGCCTCGTAGAGCCCGTCCGGGATCATCGCCTCGAGCCGCCGACGGATGCGCGGATAGCCGCCGATCTGGCCGTTATGCATGAACAGGTGGCGGCCATGGGCGAAGGGGTGGCAGTTCGCCCGGGTGGTCGCGGTGCCCGTCGAGGCGCGGACATGGGCGAAGAAGGTGCGGGCGCGGATCTGCCGGGAGAGGCTGCGCAGGTTCTCGTCGGACCAGGCCGGCCGCACGTCGCGGTAGAGACCCGGCTCGGACCGGTCGCCGTACCAGCCGATGCCGAACCCGTCGCCGTTGGTTTCGGTCTGGGCCTCCGCCGCGTGCAGCGACTGATGCACGAGGGAATGGGTCGGCGCGCAGACCAGTTCGTCGAGATAGACCGGGTCGCCGTGGTAGGCGAGGAAGCGGCACATCGGCTCTTCACCTCCCGCGGCGGGTGCCGGTCCCGCCCCGGGCCGTGCCTCGTCCGCCGCCTTCATCGAACGGTAACATTCCTGCCGAGACGGTGAACAGCTCGTTAATGCACCGCACCATGCACGAAAGTTCCTCTTATGCCCAAGACGCATGCCCAAGGTGCGGGCAATGGCGTAAGGGAAGGGGGTGGACATGCGCATGGCGCATCGGTTGCCCTGGTGAGGGTAGACCTTTTGCCGGGATCAATGTCAGGATTGAGTCGTTGATGCTCACGCGAGCGTGTTCGCGTCGCTGAGTTGCGTCCTTGTTCCGGCACGCGTGTCGCGCTGCGTCCGGTTTCCCGTTCCTTCGGCCCCGCTCGTCCCTCCTGCATCCGCATCGGGGAAAGTCGCGGCTATTCGGCGGGCGGCCGATCGGCTCCGAATCAATCCCGAGCACTCACGAGGACCCGGGAATCAACAAGACCGTTAAGACATAACAGGAGGCTTCATGGGCAGAGCAGCACCCACCGCGCCGATCGCCGTCGTGGTGGAGGACGATGAGTCCGTTCGGGATTTCGCCGCCGCGATCCTGGAGGAGACCGATCTCGACGTGATCGCCTGCGACAGCGCCGCCGACGCGCTGGCGGTGATGCGCGAGCACGGCTCCGAGGTCGCGCTGCTGTTCACGGAGATGCAGCTCTCCGGCGAGATCGACGGGGCCACCCTTGCCCGCACGGTGGAGCGGGACTGGCCGGATGTGCGCCTGGTGGTGACGTCGCGGCCCGGGGCGGCCCAGGCCGTGCCGGACCACGCCGTCTACATGCAGAAGCCCTGGCGGCCCCTCGACGTGCTGGTCGAGGCCGAGCGGGCCACCTCTGCCGCAGCTTGACAACGACAAGAGCCCGCACGCCTCGCGGCGTCGGGCTCACGTCTGCTGGGGGGCCCCGCCAGGAAGAGGCGGGGCGCGGCAAGGGCCGCGTTCAGTCGCTTACGCGGAGGCGGCCGGAGCGGCAGCCGGGGCCGTGGAGGGGGCCAGGCCCGGACGGCGGGGAGCGCCGACGCGGGGCTTCGGCTTCGGAGCCGCGATCAGGCCCTCGCGGATGGCGGTCTTGCGGGCCTGCTTGCGGGCGCGGCGCACGGCTTCCGCCTTCTCGCGGGCCTTGCGCACCGACGGCTTCTCGTAAGCCTTGCGCTGCTTCATCTCGCGGAAGATGCCCTCGCGCTGCATCTTCTTCTTGAGGACGCGGAGAGCCTGATCGACGTTGTTGTCCCGAACGAGTACCTGCAAGGGTGTCTATCCTTTTGTCTAAATCCAGAATCGTGGCCGACCTTGCGCGGAACGCGCCCGGATGGCTGCCTGCCCGACCAACCGAGATGCGCCCCAGGGCCCGGACCTGGAAGGGCCGGGAGGGGCTTATGTCGCATCACGGTTGCACCGGAGCCCGGCGCAAGCTGTCGGCGCACGGTATGCGCCTGATCGGGGCCTTACACCACTCCGCCGCGACTTCCAACCGGGGAGTGGTCGCCTGACCGAAATTTGAGCGGCTACGGGTCCGGAACGAGCCTCGCGCCGACGGGACCGGGGATCTAGGCCGCCGGCGGGACGGATCAAGCGTTGGCCTGAATGAAGCTGCGCACCAGCGGGTAGGTCTGGCCCTCCCACTTGCGGCCGGAGAACACGCCGTAATGGCCGACGCCGGCCTGGAGGTGGTGGCGCTTGCGGAAGGGTTTGAGGCTCGTGCAGAGGTCGTGCGCCGCCACCGTCTGGCCGACGGAGCAGATGTCGTCGCGCTCGCCCTCCACCGTCATCAGGGCGGTCTTGCGGATCGCCCTCGTGTCGATCGGCGCACCGCGGAAGGTCAGCTTGTTCTGCGCCAGCGTCGCGTCCTGGAACACGGTCTTGACCGTCTCGAGGTAGAACTCCGCCGCGAGGTCGAGCACGGCGAAATACTCGTCGTAGAAGGTCTCGATCTGCGCCGCCTTGGCGCGGGCCTCCTGGGCGGTCTCGCCTTCGGCGAGGTGCCAGTAGAGGTCGAGATGGCCGTGCATGTGGCGCGCGGCGTTCATCGACAGGAAGGCCGCCACCTGCATGAAGCCCGGATAGACCCGCCGCCCGGCCCCGGCATGGCGGCGCGGCACGGTGGCGATCAGGTTCTTCTCGAACCAGCCGATCGGCCGCGAGGTGGCGAGTTCGTTGACCTTGGTCGGGTTGATCCGGGTGTCGACCGGGCCGGCCATCAGGGTCATGCTCGCCGGGTGCGCCGCGTTGCGGCTCTCGGCCATCACGGCGGCGGCGGCGAGCGCCTGCACGCAGGGCTGGCACACCGCCACGAGGTGGGCGCCTTCGCCGATCGTCTCCAGGAAGCGCACCAGGTGGGCGACGTAATCGTCGAAGCCGAAGCGGCCGGCGCTCAGCGGCACGTCGCGGGCATTGTGCCAGTCGGTGATGTAGACGTCGTGGTCGGCGAGCAGGGTGCGCACGGTGCCGCGCAGCAGCGTGCCGAAATGGCCCGACAGAGGGGCCACCACCAGCACCCGGGGCTGCTCGCTGACCATGTCCTTGCGGAAGCGCAGGAGGGTGCCGAAGGGCGTGGAGAGGACCGGCTCCTCGGCCACCGGCACCGTGCGGTTGCCGATCCGCACCTCCTCGATCCCGTAGGGGGGCCGGGCATGGGTAAGGCCGGCCCGCATCATCATGCGGGCGGCGGCCGCGATCCAGGTCGCCGGCGCGCCGTAGCCTCCCTTCGTCCAGGGCGTGATGCTCTCGTGGAGCGCCCGCCCCCAGGCGCGGGTGACGCTGGCTGCGTCCGACTGGACCTCGAAGGCATCGTAGAGCATCGGCCCGGGCTCTCCCTCACGGACACGCGCGGGGTGCGGCCCGCCGGCAAGCGTCGATCACGGCGTCCTCCTTCCGCGACCGGGCTTCCCGCGAAACGCGGACGCCATCCCCCTGCTCGCGGGATGCGACCCTCGTGCCAAGTGGCTCGCAGCCACTCGCGAACCCGCTCGCGAGGGCCGTCTAGAACCGCGCGACTTGTGCGCAGATCGCGCCCCGTGCGGCTGCGCCGGTTCCGATCGACCGGGATGCCTTTTCGGCACGAGTCTTGGATCGCCGGATCGGGAATCCAGGGGCAGGCGGGCCGCGCGACGACGGCCCGGGGAGGACGGCATGGCCGAGGCGACGCTGACGATCTCAAGCCGCAACTATTCGTCCTGGTCGCTGCGGGGCTGGCTGCTCTGCCGCATGGCGGGTCTCGACCTCGCGGTCGAGGTGCTGTCCGGCGATCCGGCGAGCCGGGCCGAATTGCTGCATCTTTCGCCCTCGTTCCTGGTGCCGCGGCTGACCCACGGGGCGGTGCGGGTCTGGGACGTGCTCGCCATCGCCCAGTACCTCGCCGAGGTGCGGCCGCAGGCCGGTCTCCTGCCCGACGACCTCGCCGCCCGCGCCTGGTCGCACTCAATCTCGGGCGAGATGCATGGCGGCTTCGTCAACCTGCGCTCGGCCCTGCCGATGAACCTGCGCGCCCGGTACACCGATTTCACCCTCTGGGGCGGCGCCCAGGCCGACATCGCCCGGGTGGTCGAGATCTGGCAGGAGGCCCTCAGGGCCCATGGGGGGGCGTTCCTGTTCGGCGATCGGCCGGTGGTGGCCGACGCGATGTACGCCCCCGTCTGCGCCCGCTTCGTCACCTACGGCGTCGCGCTGCCGCCCGATTGCGCCGCCTACCGCGACCGGATCATGGACTGGGACCTGATGCGGGACTGGATCGCCGCGGCGGCGGACGAGCCGGAGGAGATCGAGGAACTGGACATGGAGTTTTGAGCGCGGGCGTCCGACTTCTGGCCCAACCTTCGCGTGTCTCAACGTCATCCCGGGGCTCGGCGCAGCCGAGAACCCGGGATGACCCGGAGAGTGGATGATCGGTCGGGAAGACCTGTTCGGGCGTCAGATCAGCCCGGCCAGCCGCAACGCCACCCCTACCGCCGCGCAGGCCCCCAGCACCGGGATCATGCCGGCCCGGAAGCGGAACACCGCCACGATCGCCGCGAGCGCCAGGGCCAATGCATAGGGGTCGACGCTGGCGAGAACCGGCACGTCGAGCTTCACCGGCCCGACGGCCATCGGGCGCAAGTCGCGAAACAGCGTGTGGAGGGCGAACCAGACCGCGAGGTTGAGGATCACCCCCACCACCGCCGCGGTGATCGCCGAGAGCGCGCCGGCGAGCGCCGGATGGCCGCGCAGGCGCTCGACGTAAGGGGCGCCGACGAAGATCCACAGGAAGCAGGGCGCGAAGGTGACCCAGGTGGTCAAGAGCCCGCCGAGCGTGCCGGCGGCGAGGGGGGCGAGCGACCCCGGCGCCCGGAAGGCGGCGAGGAAGCCGACGAACTGCGTCACCATGATGAGCGGGCCGGGCGTGGTCTCGGCCATGCCGAGCCCGTCGAGCATCTCGCCCGGCCGCATCCAGCCGTATTGCTCCACCGCCGCCTGCGCCACGTAGGCGAGCGCCGCGTAGGCGCCGCCGAAGGTCACCAGCGCCATCTTGGAGAAGAACACCGCGATGCGGGAGAACACGTCGTCCGGACCCAGCACCAGGAGGAGCGCGGCGACCGGGACGAGCCAGATCGCCGACCAGGTGACGAGGGTGGCGAGCGTCTCGCCCCAGGTGGCGCGCTCGCGCGGCAGCGCGTCGTCGCCGAACAGGTAGGCGCCGCCCTCGGACGTTCCGGCGTGCCCGCCCCCGGGGCGGAAGGCCGGATGCCCGGCCCGGCCGCCGATAAAGCCGACCACGCCCGCCGCGACCACGATGAGCGGGAACGGCACGTCGAGGACGAAGATGCCGAGGAAGGCCGCGGCGGCGAGCCCGGTCATCACCCGGCCGCGCAGGGCCCGCCGGCCGATGCGCTGCACCGCCTCGAGCACGATGGCGAGCACCGCGGCCTTGAGGCCGAAGAACAATCCGGCGACGGGGCCGGCCTGGCCGTAGAGGACGTAGATCCAGCTCAAGACCATGATGGCGATGAGCCCCGGCAGCACGAACAGCCCGCCGGCGACGAGTCCGCCGCGGGTCCCGTGCATCAGCCAGCCCACATAGGTGGCGAGCTGCTGCGCCTCCGGCCCGGGCAGGAGGGTGCAGAAATTGAGGGCATGCAGGAAGCGGTTCTCGGAGATCCAGCGCTTCTCGTCGACCAGCACCCGGTGCATCACCGCGATCTGCCCGGCCGGGCCGCCGAAGGACAGGGCGGCGACCCGCAGCCAGACCGGCAGGGCCTCGGCCAGGGTGACGGGCCGGGGGGCAACCTGTTCGGGCGTGGCGGCGCCCGCCGCGGGCTTCAGCGTCGTCACGGGGGCGGCTCTCCGATCGGGTTGCGCCGCAGCGTAGCGCGATCGGTCGCGTTGTGCGACACAGCCCAGCGATTACATCCGGGATGCGGGTGCCGCCGGCCTCGCGCCGTCCGTGAGAGCCCGTCAGGTCCCGCTTGAGCAAGCCCAAAGCCCTCCTCACCCCCGAGCGCCGCGAGGACGATACCGACGCCTCGATCCGGCCGCTCAGCCTCGCCGACTTCACCGGCCAGAAGGCTGCCCGCGCCAATCTCCAGGTGTTCATCGACGCGGCGAAGAAGACCGGACAGGCCCTCGATCACGTGCTGTTCGTCGGGCCCCCCGGCCTCGGCAAGACCACGCTGGCCCAGATCGTCGCCCGCGAGCTCGGGGTGAACTTCCGTTCCACCTCCGGCCCGGTGATCGCCAAGGCCGGGGACCTGGCGGCGCAGCTCACCAACCTGGAGGAGCGCGACGTCCTGTTCATCGACGAGATCCACCGCCTCAACCCGGCGGTGGAAGAGATCCTCTATCCGGCGATGGAGGATTACCAGCTCGACCTCATCATCG
>JAEWKL010000783.1 GCA_023386115.1 Pseudomonadota bacterium | reverse complement strand
CCCCGCCGCGATCTCGCCGTCGAGGGCGGTCGCCACGGCGTTGACCGGGGCCTCGAACGGCACCGTGAGCGGGGGACCGGTCTCGGGCCAGATCCGCACGGTCGCATCGTAGCCCGCGGTGACGAGGCGCCCGTCGGGCAGGAAGGCGACGCCGTTGATGGTGCCGAGATGGCCCTCCCGTACCAGGGCGGGGCCGCCGTCGAGGGGCGTGATCCGGGCGGTGCCGTCCCAGGACGACGAGGCGATCCGCCGCCCGTCCGGCGCCACGGCGAGGCCGGAGACCGGGCCGGCATGGGTCGCCAGGATCCGCTCCGGTTCGGGACCCTCGCGCCAGAGGGCGACGCGCCCGTCCTCGCCGCCGGTGAGGAGCCCGCCATCGGGCAGGAACGCCACGGCATTCACCGCCCCGTCATGGGCCCGCAGCACCCGGAGCGCCGTCCCGTCCTCGACCGACCACAGGATCGCCGAGGCGTCGAAGCTGCCGGTGAGCGCCTGGCTCCCGTCTGCCGTCACGGCAAGCGCCCGCACCGGGCCGCCATGGCCGCGCATCGGCGCCTCGGCGCGGGCCGTGCCGGCGAGGAGACACAGGAGAACGGCAACGAGTGGGGCGAGGCGGAGGGAGGTCGGCATGCGGCACGGTCCGGGCGGGGGTGTGCCGGGTCTACGCGCCGGGGTCCCGGGCCGGGAAGGCGCCGGAACGCCACGGCCAACATCTTGACAGCAAGCGCAATGTTATATTGTTACAAAGACGGAGGTGCCCATGCCCGACGCTCGTCTGCAACCATCGCGCCCACACGATGCCCGCCTGCCCGTCACCGTCCTGTCCGGCTTCCTCGGCGCCGGCAAGACGACCCTGCTCAACCACGTGCTCGCCAACCGCGAGGGGCGCCGGGTCGCCGTCATCGTCAACGACATGAGCGAGGTGAACATCGATGCCGACCTCGTCCGGGCCGGCGAGGCCGGCCTGTCGCGCACCGACGAGCGCCTGGTCGAGCTGACCAATGGCTGCATCTGCTGCACCCTGCGCGACGACCTGATGCGGGAGGTGCGCCGCCTCGCCGAGGAGCGCCGCTTCGACGCATTGTTGATCGAGAGCACCGGCATCTCCGAGCCGCTGCCCGTCGCCAGCACCTTCTCGTTCCGCGACGAGGCCGGGCATTCCCTGTCCGACATCGCCCGCCTCGACGCGATGGTGACGGTGGTCGACGCGGTGAACCTGCTGCGCGATTACGGCTCGCACGATTTCCTGCGCGACCGCGGCGAGACCGCGGGCGAGGCGGATGCGCGGACCCTGGTCGATCTCCTGGTCGAGCAGATCGAGTTCGCCGACGTGGTGGTGATCAACAAGGCCGACGACGTCGGTCCCGCGCAGCGCGACCTCGTGCGCAAGGTGGTGCGCGGCCTCAACGGCGATGCCCGGATCGTCGAGACCGGGTTCGGCCGGGTGCCCCTCGGCGCCGTCCTGGAGACCGGCCTGTTCAGCGAGGAGAAGGCCCGGGCCCACCCGCTCTGGTACAAGGAATTGTACGGTGCCGCCGAGCACGTGGCCGAGACCGAGGAATACGGCATCGGGTCCTTCGTCTACCGGGCGCGCCGGCCGTTCCATCCGGCGCGGTTCGACGCCTTCACGAAAGAGACGTGGCCGGGCCTGATCCGGGCCAAGGGCCATGTCTGGCTCGCGACGCGGCCGGACTGGGTCGGCGAATTGTCGCTCGCCGGCGCCACCGCGCGGGTGACGCCGCTCGGCCGCTGGTGGGCCGCGGTGCCGCGCTCACGCTGGCCCGATCATCCCGAATGGCGGGACGTGCTCGCCCGCCACTGGAGCGACGTCTGGGGCGACCGGCGCCAGGAGCTCGTCTTCATCGGCACCGGGCTCGACGAGGCGGCGATCTGGCGCGCCCTCGATGCCTGCCTCGTCGGATCGGAGCGCGGCTTCGTGACGGCGGACCGAACCCTGCCCGACCCGTTCCCGGCCTGGGAGCCGGGCGGCGCGGCCTGAGGCACCCATGTTCCTGAGCCTCAAGGCCCTGCGCGCCCGGGCGCGGGAGCAGGCCTCGGCGCGCCGGGACCTGACGGCCCGGGCCCGCCGCATCCTCGCGTTCACGGAAGAGGACGCCCTCTCGGTGAACGAGATCGCCTGCGCCGATCCCGGCTGCCCGGACACCGAGACGGTGATCCTGCTGATGCGCGCCCGGAGGCCGACCCGGGTCCTCAAGATCGGCAAGCCGATCGAGGGGGTGACCGACGCCGACATCGTGGCAGCAGAGCAGGAGGCTCCTCCGGAGCACCCTCGCCGGCCGCTGCATCCGTGACCCCGCCGCGGCGATGTCCGGCGCGTCGAGGCGGTTTTGGAGCGCGTCGGCGGGAAGATCCCGAAACCCCGCCGTCACGGCCGCCGGATGGCGCCACATCGGTCGCGGAACGCGGCTTTCCGCGACATTTTCTCCGCCGGCGCCCCCGTCCGGCGCCGAAACCTTGATCCCGGCCGGCGCTTGCCGCATCGGCTCACCCTCCGTCCCGGGATCAGGACCAGATCATGGCCTCGCCACCCCATCCGGGCGCCCGCCGGTGACGCGGCGGGCCTCCACGACCGCGCTGATGCCCGTCGCCGAGGCCGTGGCGGCGCTCGTCGCCCTGGCGCGTCCGGTCGCTGCCCTGGAGACGGGTGCAGCCGAGGCGGTGGGTGCCGTGGCGGCGCACGATGTCGTGGTCGAAAACGGTTGGCCGGAGGCGCGGACCGCCTTGCGC
>JAEWKL010000758.1 GCA_023386115.1 Pseudomonadota bacterium | reverse complement strand
GTGCCCTCCGGTCCCTCGACCGCCAGCACGCGCCGGCTCGCCACCACGGCGGCCTGTCCGACATCGTGCGGCGACAGGCTGGCGAGCAGCGCCCGGCCGGCCGCGACCGAGGCTTCCGCCGCCTCGTCGGGACCGAGGGCACCGAGGCGGCCCTGCGGCGCCATCAGGTTCGGCGCGAGATCGCGCACGCCGAGCACCTGCAGGCCGTGCTCTTCGAGGAGGGCGAGCACGCCGCGCAAAAGATGGTCGTCGCCGCCCGAGGCGAGCGAGCGCAGGGTCTCGCGGTTGCGATAGGCGGCGAGCGTGTTGAGGAGCGCCGCCGGGCTCGGCCGCGCCACGGCGCCGGCAAGGGTCACGCCGACGGGCGCCCAGGCGCTCAAGGTGTCGAGGGCGCCACGCACGTCGAGGAGGTCGACCGTGGCGTCGGCCCGCCGTCGTGTCGCCGGATCGGCGAAGCCCCGGATCGCCAGCACGCGGCAGGAGCGGCCGGCCCGGTCGAGGGAGGCGGCGATGAGGAGCGGGAGCCGGCCGGCCCCGGCCACGATCGCGACCGGGCCCACCTCGGTCTCGGCGCGCGCCGCGGCGGCCATCACGGAGGACTCATGACGCGGGGCTCATCAGGCGGGGCTCATCAGGCCGGACCTGGGGCCTCGCGGGGCGTGCAGACCGAGCGCTTGCCGCCCTCGCGGATGAAGGCGAGGATCTCCTGCACGATCGGGTGCTGGTCGAATTCCGTCGCCACATCCTCGACGCGCTCCATCAGCGTGCCTTCGAGGGCGAAGAGCAGGCGGTAGGCCTTGCGCAGGGCGTGGATCTCCTCGCGGGAGAAGCCGCGACGCTGCAGCCCGATGATGTTGAGCCCCGACAGGTGGGCGCGATTGCCCACCGCCATGCCGTAGGGGATCAGGTCGTTCTCCAGCCCCGAGAGGCCGCCCACGAAGGAATGCGCGCCGACCCGGGCGAACTGGATCACCGCGGCGCCGCCGCCGAGGATCGCATAGTCGCCGACCTGGCAATGGCCGGCCAGCATCACGTTGTTGGAGAACACGACGTGGTTGCCGACCCGGCAATCGTGGCCGACATGGCTGTTGGCCAGGAACGCGCAGGCGTCGCCCACCACCGTGGCGAGGCCGCCGCCGGCCGTGCCGGGGTTCATCGTCACGCCCTCGCGGATCTGGCAATCGGCGCCGATGGTCAGCGTCGATTCCTCGCCGCGGAACTTCAGGTCCTGCGGCGGGTGGCCGATCGACGCGAAGGGATAGATCCGGGTGCGGGGCCCGACCGTGCTGCGGCCCGCCACCACCACGTGGCTCACCAGCCGCACCCCGTCCCCGAGCACGGCCTGCGGCCCGACATGGCAGAACGGCCCGATCTCGACGCCCGCGCCGATCACCGCGCCGTCCTCGACCACCGCGCTCGGGTGGATGCGGGTCTCGGAAGGCTCGCTCATTCCGTCACCAGCATCGCGCCGATCTCGGCCTCGGCCACCAGCACGCCGTTCACCTTGGCCTCGCCCTTGAACCACCACATGAAGCGGCGGTTGCTGGTCTTGCGCATGTGGTATTCGACCACGTCGCCCGGCAGGACCGGCTTGCGGAACTTCGCCTTGTCGATGGTCATGAAGAAGACCTTGCTCGGCTTGGCGTCGCCCTTGAGCTTGTGCGCGCAGCAGATCGCGCCAGCGGTCTGGGCCATGCCCTCGATCAAGAGCACGCCCGGGAAGACCGGGGCGGCCGGGAAGTGGCCCGTGAAATGCGGCTCGTTGATCGTGACGTTCTTGATGCCGATGCAGCTCTCGTCCCGGTCGATCTGCACGATCTTGTCGATCATCAGGAACGGGTAGCGGTGAGGCAGGAGTTCCATCACCCGCAGGATGTCGGCCGTACCCAGTTCGGCAGGCATCTCGGTCATGGTGTCAGGCTCCCTCATGGCTGCCCCGGTCGCACACGGAGCATCGGACACGGATCGTCGGTGCGCCGTCTTTGGCGAGAAGCGGCGCGGATGCAAGCGATTTGCGGCGGGAGCACGGCAGCGGGGTTGTCCCTGATCGTCCCGGCTCAGGATCGGGAGGTCCGGCACATCGGCGCCGGCACCCGCACCGCCTCAGCTCTCGCCGGCCTCGTCGCGGGAGCGCGCCGCGAGGTTCTTGAGCGTCGTCATCTCGCGGAACCACTCGCGCACGGGCTTGGCCGGCGTGCCGCCCCAGCGGGAGCCCGCCGGCACGTCCTTGTTGACGTTGCTCGATCCGGCGATCTGCGCGCCCATGCCGATGCGCAGATGGCCCACCACACCCACCTGGCCGCCGAGCACGACGTAATCCTCGAGCGTCGTCGAGCCCGAGATGCCGACCTGGGCGACGATCACGCAGTGGCGGCCGATGACGACGTTGTGGGCGATCTGCACCAGGTTGTCGATCTTGGTGCCCTCGCCCACCACCGTGTCGCGGCTGGCGCCCCGGTCGATGGTGGTGTTGGCGCCGATCTCGACGTCGTCCTGGATGATGACCCGGCCGACCTGCGGCACCTTCAGATGGCCGCCCGGTCCCATGGCGAAGCCGAACCCGTCCTGGCCGATGCGGGCGCCGCCATGCACGATCACCCGATTCCCTAAGAAGGCGTGCAGCACCGAGGCATTGGGCCCGATGGCGCAGCCCCGGCCGATCCGCACGCTCGGACCGACGACGCAACCCGCCGCCAGCACCGTCTCGGCGCCGATCTCGGCCTCCGGGCCGATCACCACGCCGGGATCGACCACGACGCCAGGCTCGAGCCGGGCGGTCGGGTGGACGAAGGAGCCCGGCGACACGCCGGTCGCCCCGAACAGCGAGGTCGGGCGCGCCGCGCTCGGAAACAGCCGGGCCAGCACCGTCGCGAAGCCCCGATAGGCCAGCGGCGTCACCAGCGCGATCGTGCCCTCGGGCACCCGGGCGGCGAAGCGCGGGGTGACCAGGCAGGCGCGGGCCCGCGTGGCGCCGAGTGCATCGGCATATTTGGCGTTGTCCATGTAGGCGAGGTCGTCGGGACCGGCGCTCTCGAGGGGCGCCGCGGCGCGGATCACCGCCTCGCCGTCGGCCTGGGGTGGCAGGGCCGCGCCGGAGAGTGAAGCGACCTCACGTAAGCTGACGGGACCCGCGAGGGGAAAGAAGACCGGTTCCGACATCGCCTGCATCCGCCTAAGGCCCCGCGGGCCGGCTCGGGCCGGACCGCCATCCTCCCGTCGAGGGGAGGGCGCCCGGACTAACCGGTCGAGCCGGGGGGCACAAACGAAAACAGCCGCGGAAGCACGTCGCTCCGCGGCCGTCGATCGAAGCGCGGGGGGGCGGCGCCGCCCCCCCGCGCTTCG
>JAEWKL010000707.1 GCA_023386115.1 Pseudomonadota bacterium | reverse complement strand
CCCTTGGGGCGGGGGCGGCGGGGCTCGCCATCCTGGTCGGCACCTGGCTCAACCCCTTCGCCGATCTCGGCGTCTCGGTCAGCCTCGGCTCGATCGGCGTCTCGGGCTCGAAGGTGACGATGGAGAGCCCGCGCCTCTCGGGCTACCGCTCGAAAGACAACCGTCCCTACGTGGTCACCGCCAAGGCGGCGCTCCAGGACGTGCGCAAGCCCTTCGTGATCGAATTGCAGAACATGCTCGGCCGCCTCACCACCGACGAATCGGGGGGGCTGGCCCATATCGAGGCCACCGCCGGCATCTTCGACACCCAGAAGGAAGCCCTGGAACTGAGCCAGCACATCCGCCTCTGGACCGACAAGGGCCAGGAGGCGCGGCTGACCTCGGCCCATGTCGACTTCAAGGCTGGTGCGATGTCGTCGCGCGAGGCCGTCACCGTCACGATGCCGACCGGCTCGATCAAGGCCGACGGCCTGGAGGTGACCGAGAGCGGCAAGACCATCTCGTTCGTCGGCAACGTCAAGGCGGTCTTCTCCAACCATCTGCCCTCGCAAGAATCCTCGGAGGAGGCTCCGCCCCTGCGGACCACCGAGGCCCAGATCAAGGACGATTGAGCCCGTGCGTCCCCGTCTCCCGGCCCTGGCGGCGCTCGGCTGCCTCACCCTTGGCGCCCTCGCCCTCCCGTCCGTGCCCCGGGCCGAGACCCCGGCCGCGCCTGCCGCCAAGAAGAAGGAGGCCGGCTCCGGCTTCGGCGCCTTCGGCAGCGGCGGCGGCAAGGAGCCGATCAAGATCGACGCCGACCGGCTCGACGTGTTCGACCGCGAGAACAAGGCGATCTTCGCCGGCAACGTCGTGGCGGTGCAGGGCGAGAGCACGATCCGCTGCTCCAGCATGACCGTGCACTATCAGCGCAAGGAGAAGGACCCGAAGGGCAAGGGGGCCGAGGCCAAGGGCTCGGAGACCAAGGGCGCCGAGATGAAGACCGACGCGAAGGCCTCCATCGCCCAGCCGGCGGAGGCCAAGCCCGTCGAGAAGCCGGTGAAGGTCGAGGCGAAGCCCGAGCCCAAAGCGGAGGCCAAGGCCGAGAAAGCGTCCGACCCGACCGACGGCAGCGCGATCCGCCAGGTGGTCTGCGCCGGCCCGGTCACGGTGGTGTCGAAGGACCAGGTGGCGAGCGGCGACAACGCCGTGTTCGACCGGGTGGCGAACCGCGTGGTGCTGACCGGCAACGTGGTGCTGAGCCAGTGCCAGAACGTCACCCGCGGCTCGCGCCTCGTCTACGACATGAATACCGGCCGGGCGAACATGGACCCCGTCGCCGGCGGCCGCGTCTCCGCGATGTTCGTGCCCGGCGGCAAGGACGACAACGCCAAGGGCAAGCAGGCGGGGTGCGCGCAGCCGGCGGGGCAGGCGGGGAAGGCGGCGCCGAAGCCGCGAGGGTAGGTCGGGAACTGAGGACGATCGATCTGTGGCGGGATGCAGGCCCTGAAGCCGATCGGCTCGGCGGGGCGAATGCCTGTCGAGGGTGGGGAGCCGGACCCCCCAGCCTTGAGCATCATAAACCTCGCTTCCATACCGTCGCCTAGCAAGGACTGCCCTGTCGGGTAGTACGGCTTACTTGGTAGGCGTTTGCCAGCCGATCTGCTCAAGCATGTCGATCAGCGTTGGGCGAGCGTTCGTGAATGAACGGCAGACCGAGGCGTTGCTGGTACCTGACCAGCATGTACGGAAAACCCTTGCGGCCACGTTGCCGCGCACTCTGCCAATCCGACAGGATTTGTCGCGCAAATGCTACGGCCGAGGCATGAAGGAGGGGCCCGTCAGCTGACCTGGCTCGACACCCTGTCGGCAAACACATGTTTGCCGTACATCCGAACTTGACCCGCGGAGTGACCGCATGGGGTGGGTTGCAGACGTTCAACCGCCTAGTCTCGCGGGCCTGCTTCCGTACTGAATGCGGATTTTCGCCGATTGGGCGATATAGATCGCAGCGTGACCGCTAACCGCAAGCTGGGCCGTCTGGCCTTTCCCGCCCGCCCTTGCCCGCATGATCGAGCCGTAGAGACAACGTGTGGGTGGGGTGCTCATCGAAAGAAGACGTATTTCGCGAGGGCAGCTATCGCGAGGACAGCCAGCATTAGAAGCAAGAGGCCGAATAGGCTCATGCCCCACATCATCCCGCCCATGCTGTCCATCATGTCGTGCATCATCGGATCGGTTGCCCTTCTGCCCCGGCTGGGAAGCGGACGCGGGCGTTGACCTGCACTTCAACTATTGTCCGTGAAGGAATTTCCGAAGCTCTTCAGGGGTTGCTTTGCCATCCTTGTTGGTATCGACCGCATTGAAGATGCGTTTATGAATAGCCGTCACTTCCTCGAAGGATAGGGTCCCATCGCCATCCGCATCCGCGATAGCGAACATCATCCTCATCCTGAGATCGCCATCCATCATTCCCCGGTTCATTCCGCCTGTCATGTGGCTCATCATTCCACACATACCGCCCTGGCCCACTCCCTCCATGCCTTTCATCATCCCCGGCATCCCCGGCATCCCCGGCTGAGTGGGTTGGGCGCTTTGACCCGGCGTGCTCATCGAACCCGTTGATGTCTGAGCGCTTGTGCTGGAGATCGCACCGGCAGCGAGAATGGTGGTGAGCGCGGTCACACGCACCAGTGTAGCGAGGGTCATGACCTCCTCCTCCGGCTGGCCACGGGGGATAACGCGTTCGGCGCTCGGATGGCTCCTCCTGTAGGTCCGCTACGCCATTGCGAGCGGTTGTTCGCTGGTTGCACCCTGGATGACTGCTCAGGGCGGATAAGCGGACCATCCGCTACCTCACGTTCTGATCTGGGTCCGCAAGGGCCTCGATCACTCGGCAGTCGCCGACCCGTCCGTGTCCACAGGCGTCGAGCGAGCGTTGCAACTCGCGTCGTAGAGCAACAAGCTGGGCGATACGCCGGTCGATGTCATCGACATGACGGCGAGCGATGCTGTCTACCTCGTCGCAGGGGCGGTCGGGCTGTTCACTCAGCGCCAGCAACTCGCGCACGGCGGCCACGTCAAAGCCCAATTCGCGGGCGTGGCGAACGAAATTCAACCGCGCTACGGCGGCCCGATCATAGCGGCGCTGCTGGCCCTCGGTGCGCGACGATACAGCGAGCAATCCGACCTGCTCATAGTAGCGGATGGTCGGCACCTTCACGCCCGTGCGCCGCGCCAGTTCGCCGATTGAAATCTCTGCCATGGCCCTTGAACCTCTAGTCACTAGAGGGTCTATCTCAGTGGCCGGAAGGGAGCTACCCAATGGCCGATCACTGCTGTCAGAGCGGAACTGCGTGCTGCGAACCACCCGCGCTCGTGCTGCCGAGCCGCCTCGCGCAGCAAGCCGCACCCTCTGCCGCCTGTGGCTCAGCGACGGATACCTGTTGTCCGAAGGGCGTGCCGGTGTTCGACGGGGTGGACCCCAGGTACAAGCGCATCCTCTGGACGGTCATCGGCGTCAACGGCGCGATGTTCCTCGGCGAGATGGCGGCGGGTCAACTTGCCGGGTCGCAGGCGCTCAAGGCCGACGCACTCGACTTCCTCGCTGACACCGTCACCTATGGCCTGTCGCTGGCCGTCATCGGAGCGAGCTTGCGGACGCGTGCAACGGCAGCGCTCGCCAAAGGCGTATCCCTGTTCTTGATGGCGCTGTGGGTGTTCGGCTCGACCATCTACCAGACGCTGATCCTTGGCTTGCCAAAGGCGGAGGTCATGGGCGTGGTCGGCGTGCTTGCGTTGGCAGCCAACGTCGCCTCGGTGCTGCTGCTGCGGCCTTACAAGGATGGCGACGCCAACGTGCGCTCGGTTTGGTTGTGCTCGCGCAACGACGCGATCGGCAACGTGATCGTCATGGTGGCGGCGTTGGGCGTGTGGAGCACGGTGACCGCTTGGCCGGACCTGCTGGTAGCGGCTGTCATGGCTGGGATCTTCCTGACCTCGTCGGTGCAGATCCTGCGGCAGGCATGGGCTGAGTATCGCGAGGGTGCGGAGGCCCATCCGGCCCCGGCCGAGTAGCCAAGGAAGGGCTGCTTTGGGTCGCGCCCGTCAGGATCCAGCTGACATCCCCAGCAAGCCATCTTGGATGACGGAAAACACCTGTTTTTCGTACATGTGAGCATGGTTCCCGGATTGGCCGCGATGGGTCGAGAGCGGATCCGCCCATCGTCAAGCTAATGAGATTGAGCCCTGACTTCGAAACCGGGAGGCTCCCTCATCCGCGCGGGAGAAACGCACCTCGCCCGACTCTGAAATGTGCCCATAGACCGAGGCGGCCCGACGAGAAGATCGCCGGGCCGCCCCATCTCACTTACGCCGATACCAGCGGCGTCCCCGCTTCGGCCGTGCTGTCGGACTCGACCGTCAACACCTCCTGCCCCTGCGCCTCGACCACGGCGGCGGCCGTGATGTTGACGATGCCGCGCGCCGTCACCGACGGGGTGAGGATGTGGGCGGGCCGCGCCGGGCCGAGGAGCAGCGGGCCCACCGGCAGCGCGTCGGCAAGCATCTTCGAGAACTGGAACGCGATGTTGGCGGCGTCCAGGTTCGGCATGATCAGCACGTTGGCCTCGCCCTTGAGGCGCGAGCCCGGCAGCACCTTGTCGCGGATCGCCTGCGACAGGGCGGTGTCGGCCGCCATCTCGCCGTCGACCTCGAGGTCGGGGGCGCGCTCGCGCAGGAGGCCGAGGGCCTGGCGCATCTTGCGGGCCGACGCCGTGTCGAACGAGCCGAAATCGGCGTGGCTCACCAGCGCGATCTTCGGCGTCAGGCCGAAGCGGCGGGCGGTGTCGCCGCAGGCGATGGCGACGTCGGCGATCTCCTCGGCGCTGGGGTCGGGCCGCACGTGGGTGTCGGCCAGGAAGTAGGCACCCTTCGAGGTGACGATGAGGCTGAGCGCCGCGAAGTCCCGGGCGCCCGGCGCGAGCCCGATGATGTCGCGGATCACCCGCAGCTTGCTCTCGAACCGGCCTTCCAGGCCGCAGATCAGCGCGTCCGCCTCGCCCCGGCGCACGGCGAGCGCGCCGATCACCGCGTTGTTGGTGCGCACCAGCGTCCGGGCGGCGTCCGGCGTGATGCCGCGGCGCCCGGCGAGATCCATGTAGGTGGCGACGTAGGTGCGGTAGCGCGGATCGTCGTCGGGGTTGATCAGCTCGAAGTCCTGGCCGGCCCGGATGGCGAGGCCGAAGCGCTTCAGGCGGGTCTCGATCACGTTCGGGCGGCCGATCAGGATGGGCTTGGCCAACCCCTCCTCGACGATCGCCTGGACGGCGCGCAGCACCCGCTCGTCCTCGCCCTCCGCGTAGATCACCCGCTTCGGATTCTCGCGGGCGGTCGTGAACAGAGGCTTCATGATGAAGCCGGATCGGAACACGAAGCGCCCGAGCCCTTCCGCATAGGCTCTCAGGTCGGTGAGGGGCTGGCGCGCCACCCCCGTCGCCATCGCGGCCTCCGCCACGGCGGGCGCGATGCGCAGGATGAGGCGCGGGTCGAAGGGGCTGGGGATGAGCGAATCGGGCC
>JAEWKL010000617.1 GCA_023386115.1 Pseudomonadota bacterium | reverse complement strand
GCGCCGTTCGGCTTGCCGCCGGACCCGGCTCCCGACGGACGCGCGCCCTCCGGTGCGGTGTCGACCCGCTCGTACGACATCGTGCCGCCGCCGGGCGTCTCGTTGCCGGCCGGCGCCTGGGGCTTTCCAGCCGCGGGCGTCTCGGCCCTGGCGAGTGGCTTCTGCCCGGGGCCGCCGGCCTGCACGCTGCCTGGATCCTCGCCCTCCTCGGCGATGAGGGCGATCAGGTCGTTGACCGGCACGTCGGCCGTGCCCTCCGGCACCACGATCTTGGCGAGCACGCCCTCGTCGACCGCCTCGACCTCCATCGTCGCCTTGTCGGTCTCGATCTCGGCGAGCACGTCGCCCGACTTGACGGTGTCGCCCTCCTTCTTGAGCCACTTGGCGAGGTTGCCCTTCTCCATGGTCGGCGAGAGGGCGGGCATCAGCACGTTGATCGGCATGGATTCAGGTCTCGGCGGGAGGAGGGGCGGCCGGATCGTCGAAGGGAAACAGGTCGTCGAGGGGGAAGGAAACGGCGTCGAAGGGCGGCAGGGACACGGCCTCGCCCCGTTCGACGGTGCCGAGCAGCAGCCAGCCGCCGCCGGTGAGGGCGAAGCCTTCGAGCACGCCGTCCGTGGGATCGAGCAGCCAGAGATGGCCGACGCCGGCCTCGGCGTAGATCCGCCGCTTCGGTCCGCGGTCGAGCCGGGCGGTGGAGGGGGACAGGATCTCGCAGACCCAGTCCGGCGGGGTTTCGATGAAGGCTGTGGCTGGTAAGGCCGGTAATCTCTCGCGGCGCCAACCGGCAAGATCCGGCACGACGACATGCGGCCCGAGATGCAGCTCGGGCTCGGTCATGAAGATCCAGCCGCCAGGGCCACCGCGACCGCGGCCGAAGGGCGGACCCAGTTCGGTCGAGAGTTCATGCGCCACGGTCGTATGGAGCGGCCGCGGCCTCGGATGCGTCTCCAGCACCCCGTCGACGATCTCGGCCACGAGGTGGTCCGGCACCGCCTCGAGATCGGCATAGGTGGCCCAGCGCGGCGCAGCCTCGGCCATGGCGAGCCTCAGTTGAAAGTCTCGGGATCGAGGCTCTCGGCCTCCATCCCGGCGCGGATGCGCGCGAAGGCCTCCTCCTCGGACAGCTCGGTCTCGCGGGCGTAGACCCGCGCCGCCTGGCGGGCGAGATCGACGAGGAGCCGGCCCCAGGTCGCCGGATCCTCGAAGGAGCGGCGCAGCGCGACGCTCACCGCGCCGTCGACCACCGCGGCGCGCAAGACCTCGATGCCGCCCTGCTCCTGGGCGTCGGGCGGGACATCGAGGGCCTCGAAGCGGGGTTCATCCTCTGCCATGGAATCCTTCCCCCCGCCGCTCACCGGTAGCAGACCGCCTTCGCCGCCTCGATCACCTCGGCGACGTTCGGCAGGGCGAGCTTTTCGAGGTTCGCCGCGTAGGGCATCGGCACGTCCTTGCCGGTGATGCGCAGGACCGGGGCGTCGAGATAGTCGAAGGCGTCGACCATCAGGCGCGCGGCGATCTCGGCGCCGACGCCGGATTGCGGGAAGCCTTCCTCGACGGTGACGCAGCGGCCGGTCTTCTTCACCGATCCGACCACGGTCTCGGAGTCCATCGGCCGGATGGTGCGCAGGTCGATCACCTCGGCGCTGATCCCGGCCTCGGCGAGTTCGTGGGCGGCCTTGAGGGCGTAGGTCATGCCGATGCCGAACGAGACGATCGTCACGTCACGCCCCTCGCGATGCACCTTGGCCTTGCCGATCGGCACCGTGAAGTCGTCGAGCTTCGGCACCGGGAAGGACTGGCCGTACAGGATCTCGTTCTCGAGGAAGACCACCGGGTTCGGGTCGCGGATGGCGCTCTTCAGCAGGCCCTTCGCGTCGGAGGCGGTGTAGGGCATCACGACCTTCAGGCCCGGCACGTTGGAGTACCAGGCGGCATAGTCGTGGCTGTGCTGGGCGGCCACCCGCGCCGCCGCGCCATTGGGCCCGCGGAACACGATCGGGCAGCCGAGCTGGCCGCCGGACATGTAGAGGGTCTTGGCCGCCGAGTTGATGATCTGGTCGATCGCCTGCATGGCGAAGTTGAAGGTCATGAACTCGACGATGGGCTTGAGGCCCGTGAACGCCGCGCCGACGCCGACGCCGGCAAATCCATGCTCGGTGATCGGGGTGTCGACGACGCGCTTCGCCCCGAATTCCTGCAACAGGCCTTGGGTGATCTTGTAGGCGCCCTGGTACTCGGCGACCTCCTCGCCCATCACGAAGACGGTGTCGTCGCGGCGCATCTCCTCGGCCATGGCGTCGCGCAGGGCCTCGCGGACGGTCTGGGTCACCATCTCGGTGCCCTCGGGGATCTCGGCCATCGCCGGATCCTGGCCGCGGTTGGTGATCACCGCCGGGGCGGCGGGCGTCTCGACCGGCGTGTCGCTTTCCGTCTTGGCGGCGGGGGCGGGGCGCTCGGCCCGGCCCTCGGCCTGCATGTCGGGGGCCGGGGCCTTCTGGCCGTCCGCCTTGCCCTGATCCTGGCCCTTGCCGTTCGGCTTCGACCCGCCGGCCTGGACGCCCTTCGGATCCTCGCCCTCCTCGGCGAGCACCGCGATCGGGGTGTTGACTGCGACGTTGTCGGTGCCGTCGGCGACCAGGATCTTGGCGAGCACGCCCTCGTCGACCGCCTCGACCTCCATGGTCGCCTTGTCGGTCTCGATCTCGGCCAGGATGTCGCCGGCCTTGACCGGGTCGCCTTCCTTCTTGAGCCACTTCGCGAGCTTGCCCTGCTCCATCGTCGGCGAGAGGGCGGGCATCAGGATGTCGGTCGCCATGGGGTACTCTGTCGATCCGGGAGAGGGGTGCGCCGGGTCGGGCGCCGGGCAAGGGCAGCCGTCCGCGTCGCCGCGGACAGCCCGGGCGCTAGAGCAGGATGTCGGTCCAGAGCTCGGACGGATCCGGCTCGGGGTCGCTGGTGGCGAACTCCGCCGATTCGTTCACGATCTCCCGCACCTTGGCGTCGACCGCCTTGATCTCGTCCTCCGGGACCTTGTGGGCCCCGAGCAGGCGCTTGCGGACCTGCTCGATCGGGTCGGATTCCTCGCGCATGCGGGCGACCTCGTCCTTGGTCCGGTACTTGGCCGGGTCGGACATCGAGTGGCCGCGATAGCGGTAGGTCTGCATCTCGAGGATGTAGGGCCCCTCGCCGTCGCGGGCATGGGCGATGGCGCGCGTCGCCGCCTCGCGCACGGCGCGCACATCCATGCCGTCGACCTGCTCGCCCGGGATGCCGAAGGAGACGCCGCGCTTGGAGAAGTCGGTCTGGGCCGAGGCCCGCGAGACCGAGGTGCCCATGGCGTAGCGGTTGTTCTCGATCACGTAGACCACGGGCAGCTTCCACAGCTGCGCCATGTTGAAGCTCTCGTAGACCTGGCCCTGGTTGGCCGCGCCGTCGCCCATGTAGGTGAGGCTGACCGCACCGTCGCCGCGGTACTTGTTGGCGAAGCCGATGCCGGTGCCGAGCGAGACCTGCGCGCCGACGATGCCGTGGCCGCCATAGAAATTTTTCTCGCGGGAGAACATGTGCATCGAGCCGCCCTTGCCGCGGGAATAGCCTCCCTTGCGGCCGGTCAGCTCGGCCATCACGCCCTTCGGCTCCATGCCGCAGGCCAGCATGTGGCCGTGATCGCGGTAGCCGGTGATGACCTGGTCGCCGTCCTTCGAGGCCATCTGGACCCCGATCACCACGGCTTCCTGGCCGATATAGAGATGGCAGAAGCCGCCGATCAGGCCCATGCCGTAGAGCTGGCCGGCCTTCTCCTCGAAGCGGCGGATCAGCAGCATCTCGCGATAGGCGTGCAGGTCCTCGTCGCGGCTGAAAGCCGGCACGTTCGAGGCCGCGGGCGGCGCAGCCGCCTTCTCGCGGGTCTTGTCGCTCCCGCGGCGCGCCTCTTTCGCGGCATCCATCGGCACCCTCCCGGCTGCTACCTTTGTGGGAGAGTTCTTAGGGCAGGTGGCGGCGCAAATCGAGCCGTTCGGGACCGAAAGCCGCTGCCGGGATGGGGTTCAGGGGGTGATGATGACGACGTCGTTGGGGTGGACGCGGCCGAGCACCACCCGGGCCCGCTCCTCCAGGAGGTCGCGGTCGATCTGGTCGCTGCGCAGCAGGGCCACGCGGCGCTCCCATTCGGCCCGGTCGGCCTTGGTGGCATCGAGCTCCTGCTGAAGATTGTAGGCCTGGATCTTCAGGGCCCGCTTGGCTTCGAGGCCGCGGCTTCCGCTCTCGGCCTCGTGCAGGAAGTAGCCGACCACGAGGATCGACACGGCGTAGAGGCCGAGCGGCAACAGGACGGCACGGGCGCGACGACGGACTACCATGCGGGGAGGATGGGGCGGGAGGGTTAAGGAAGGCTCAACGCCTCACGCCGCCCCCCGCCACGCCGCGGGCGTCAGGCCGGTCGCCTGGGCGAAGCGGCGGGTGAAATGGCTCTGCGAAGCGAAGCCGCAGGCGAGAGCGGTTCCGGCAAGGCTCGTCCGTCCCTCCACGAGCAGGTCCTTGGCCCGGGCGATCCGCCGCTCGGTCACGTAGCGGTGCGGCGCCAGGCCGAAGCTCGCCTTGAACATCTTGGCGAAGTGGAAGGTGCTCAGGCCCGCCGCCTCGGCCAGCACCTCCAGCGTCAGGGCCTCGGCGAGCCGCGCCTCGATCAGATCCGCGACGCGGCGCCGGACCGCAGGCGCGAGGCCGCCCTTCACCGCCCGCTCTCCGCCCGGGCCGGCATGGCGCCGCACGAGGGCGTGGAGCAGGAGGTGGCAGGCGGCGCCGAGCGCCATCCGGTCGGCGCCCGCCTCCCAGTCGAGGGGCAGCACGGCGCCGCGCACCAGCATCGCGGTGGCGGGATCCTGCGCGAAGGTCAGCTCGCGCAAGGAGATCGTGCGGGGATCGACGTCGAGGGCGCTCACCGCCTGGTAGGCCAGGGTCTCGGGCGCGACGTAGAGGTGGACCATCCGCAAGGGACCGCCGATCAGCCACCGGCTCTCGTGGCCGGCGGGCAGGAGGCAGAGCTTGTCCGGCCCGCCGCCCGACAGGGCGCCGTCCTCGCGCACCACGCCCTCGCCGCCTTCGAGGTAGAGGCTCAGGGTGTGGTGGTCCGGGCGGTCGTAGCGGGCGCGGTTGTCGCGGTTCTGCCACTCGGCCAGCGACAACCCGCGCCCGATCTCGGCGCTGCGCAGGAGCGCCGCGCCGGTGCGGGAGAGGGCATCGCGGACGTCGGGGTTCGGCTCGGTCACGGTCAGCGCCTGAAGGAAGTCGCGACTGAACCGTAGGGGGCGCTCGGGGCTTCCGGCAACCGGCCGACGCCGAGCCGGCGCGAAAAGCCCCAAGAACAGGCAACGCCGCCACAGAAACCGGGAAGCCCGATGGCCCGCCCTCGGGCTATGCCGGCCGCTCAAGCCAGCCGGAATCCGAAAGCCGTGACCGCCTTCCTCTATGCCCTGACCGTGCTCATCTGGGGCACGACCTGGATCGCCATCAAGCACCAGCTCGGCTCCGTCGCCTTCGAGGCGTCGATCGCCTACCGCTTCGCGCTCGCGGGCGCCGTCCTGTTCGGCGCCCTCGCCCTCACCGGGCGGCTGAAAGCCATCCCGTCGCGGCACCAGCCCTTCGTGCTGTTGCAGGCGCTCTGCCTGTTCTCCTGCAACTTCGCCTGCTTCTATCTCGCCACGCGCTCGGTTCCGAGCGGGATCGTCTCGGTGGTGTTCTCGGCCGCGACGATCTTCAACGTCGCCAATGCCTACCTGTTTCACCGGCGCCGGCCGGCGCCGCGGGTGCTGGCCGGGGCGGTGATCGGGCTCCTCGGCATCGCCTGCCTGTTCCGGGACACGCTCGTCGGCACCGCCCTCGACCGGGACACGGCCGTGGGCCTCGGCCTGGCGCTCCTCGGCACCTGGTTCTTCTCGGCTGGGAACCTCGTCTCGGCCCGCAACCAGCGTCACGGGCTGCCCGTCGCGACGGTGAACGCCTACGGCATGCTCTACGGGGCCGCCCTCGTGGCGGGGATCGCCGCCTTGCGCGGCGTGCCGTTCGGCTTCGATCCGTCGCCCGCTTACGTGGGCGCGCTCCTCTACCTGGCGATCCCCGGCTCGGTGATCGGCTTCACCGCCTACCTGACGGTGGTGCACCGGATCGGGCCCGAGAAGGCGGCCTACATGACAGTGCTGTTCCCGGTCGTGGCGCTGACGATCTCGGTCTTCGCCGAGGGCTACCGGGTGACGCCGCTCGCCGCCCTCGGCTTCGCCCTGGTGCTCGCCGGCAACGTCGTGGTGTTCGCGCCCCTGCAGGTCCTGCGGGCCCACAAAAAAGGCCGCCCGGAGGCGGCCTGCGACGCGTGATTGTTTCGAGGCTCGGGAGGGGCCGAACGGCCCCTCCGTCGAACGATCAACCGACCTTCAGCGCCCCGCGGCCGAGATAGCGGGCCTGCGAGCCGAGGCCCTCCTCGATGCGGATGAGCTGGTTGTACTTGGCCAGTCTGTCCGAGCGGGCGAGCGAGCCGGTCTTGATCTGCCCGCAATTGGTCGCGACGGCGAGGTCGGCAATCGTGGAATCCTCCGTTTCACCCGAGCGATGCGACATCACGGCGGTGTAACGAGCCTTGTGGGCGGTCTCGACCGCGTCGAGCGTTTCCGTCAGTGAGCCGATCTGGTTGACTTTGACGAGAATGGAGTTGGCGACCCCCATCTTGATGCCATCGCGCAGCCGCGCGGAATTGGTGACGAAGAGATCGTCGCCGACGAGCTGGCACTTGTTGCCGATGAGGTCAGTCAGCGCCTTCCAGCCATTCCAGTCGTCCTCGGCCATGCCGTCCTCGATCGACTGGATCGGGTAGGCGTCGACCAGCTTGGCGAGGTAGGCGGCCTGGGCCTCCGGGTCGCGGGTCTGGCCCTCGCCCTCGTAGACGTAGGCGCCGTTCTTG
>JAEWKL010000494.1 GCA_023386115.1 Pseudomonadota bacterium | reverse complement strand
GACCAGCACGGTCCGGGGCAGGCCCGGAAGCGGCTGGGGCAGGGGCGGTGCCAGGCACGGCGAACCGGTGAAGGGCGGCGAGGCGGCGCAGCATCATCCCGGCCTCACGCCGCATCGGTGCGCCGGCCGCGAGCGGCGGCGAGCGCGCGGTCGTTCTCGAAATCGAGCATCAGGCGGACCCAGTCGCCGTCGGCCTCCGCCTCGGCAGGAGCCGAGATCTGGGCCGAACTCTGGGCCGAACTCTGGGCGTGAGCTTGGTTTTGGCCTTGCGCGTGAGCCTGGGTGCGGATCGGGATGGTCGGCCGCATCGGCGGCGCGAGGGGCAACTCGACCGGCTGCAGGGGAGCGGGCTCTCTGGCAGCCTCCCGGACGGACGCGGTGGCGGGCTCCCGGGCGGGCTCGTCGTAGACCGGAGCCGCCGCCGGCGCCTCGACCGGGACCGGCTGGCGCACCTCGCCGGCGAGCACGTAGCGCAGGGCGCGGACCGGCTCGGCGAGGCCCCACCAGATGAACTGCAGCGTGCCGGTGAACAGATCCTTGTGGCGGCGCCGACGCAGCTGGAACCGGCGCATCGCGTCGGCATCGCCGTACATCAGGCCGGCGAGCGCGACGTAGTCCCGGGTCTGCAGCGTCCCGAAGCCGAGGCGGCAGACCGCGTCGGCGCCCGACCGCGTGACCGGCCCGAGCACCACCGGCAGGGCCCCGGCGGGGCGGCTGCCGGCCATCGGCACCACGGTGAGCGTGCCGGGCACCGGGCGGTGTCCGGCGCCGGGGGCGAGGACAGCCGCCGGCATCCGGACGGTGCAGGCCTCCGCCGAGACACGCTCGATCGCGACATCGACGGCCCGGCCCCCGAGGGTGAGCTGGCCGCGGCGGCTGACCGCCAGGGAGGGGGTGCGCTCGACTTGGCGCCGCTCGGCGCAGACCCCGAGCGCGGCCCCGGCGGTGAGCAGGTTGAACAGGTTCCACAGGCCGACGACCAGCATCAGGTTGGTCACGCCGGGCTCGAACAGGTAGCGCCAGGCCGCGACTAGGCAGCCGGTCAGGAGCAGGCCGTAGACGGCGAAGAACGGCAGCGACAAAGCCGACAGGTGGTCGTGGTCGAGCGTCGCGCCCTTGTTGGTGACATTGAAGGTCGGCTTGCGCGGCGACCAGATCACCGAGACGATCGCCTTCGACAGGTACAGGCCCTGGACGTACTCGTACAGCTCGGAGACGAACGGCCAGCGGAACTTGCCGTAGACGTAGTTCTGCATCATCAGGTTGATGACGATGTAGGTTGCCGTATAAGCGATCGATTCGTCGACACTGGCGACGAAGATCTTCAGATCGAAGAAGATGTGCAGGAGCGGCGCGAACATGAAGACGAGCCGCGGAATCGGGAAGAACCAGAACGTCATGCTCGACAGGTAGGCGAGCTTCTGGATCGGCTTGAGGCCGCGCTGCAGGGCCGGGTTCTTCAGGATCAGGATCTGGAACATGCCCTGGCACCAGCGCGAGCGCTGGCCGATGAAGTCGGCGAGTGTATCGGGCTGGAGGCCGGCGATCAGCGGCTTGTCGACATAGGCGCTGGTCCAGCCGCGGGAATGCAGCTCGAAGGCGGTCTCGCAATCCTCCGTGATGGTGATGCCGGCGAAGCCGCCGGCCTCGTCGAGGGCAGCGCGGCGCAGGAGCGCCGCCGAGCCGCAGAAGAACGAGCCGTTCCACTTGTCGAGCCCGGCCTGCGTCACCGCGTAGAACATCTCGTTCTCGGACGGCATCCGCTCGAAGGTGCGCAGATTCCGCTCGATCGGGTCCGGGTTGAGGAAGGCGTGCGGGGTCTGGACCAGGAAGAGCTTCGGGTCCTCGGCGAAGTAGCCGACGGTCTCGGCGAGCAGCGAGCGGAACGGCACATGGTCGGCATCGAGCACCAGCACGAGGTCGCCGGTGGCGGTGGCGAGGCCGTTGTTGAGGTTGCCGGCCTTGGCGTGCTCGTTGCGGGCCCGCGTCAGGTAGCGCGCGCCGAGATCGTCGCAGAGCGCCTGCAGCTCGCGCCGCCGGGCCCGCGCGCCTTCAGCCTTCCCGGGGTTCGGGTCGGCGCATTTCTGGTCGGTGCCGCCGTCGTCGAGGAGCCAGACGGTCAGCTTCTCGGGCGGATAGTTCATCTGGCGGGCGGCGGCCAGCGTCATCGCCAGGATCTCGGCATCCTCGTTGTAGCTCGGCACGAAGACGTCGACGGAGGGAAGGCCGGCCGCCGGCGCCGCCACCGGCGGGGGACGGCGCAACGGCTCGGCATTGATGACCAGGCTGACGAACAGGATGAAGACGCAGTAGAGCTCGCAGAGCAGCAGCAGGAGCCCGAAGCCGAAGCTGACCGGATCGCCCGGCGAGGGCAACGTGTCGGTCACCCGCCACAGGATGTACCGCAGCACCACCAGGCTGCCCATCGCCAGGAAGACGAAGCGGGTCCGCGGCCCGTCGAACACGAGCCACAGCCCGGCCATCGCCGCCATGGCGGCGAGGCTCATGGCGAGCTGGTTCTGGGTGCCGACGGGCTGGCTCAAGAGGGCGAGGCCGGCCGCCGTCGTCCCCATCCACGCCAGCCATCGCAACGCACGCACCACGCCCGCCACCTCAGAATTGCCCAAGCCCCTACGCCATAGGATTATGTCGGTTTCTCGTTACGAGAACCTGTTTTTTCTCGACGGGCCGAGAGGCCTTCCCGTTCCGACATTGCGTCATCTCAGGATCGAAATGTCACACTTGGCCGCAGATCAATGCGGGGGATTTTATGATGTTTGCAAATTCAGGCAGTGAATTTTTATATGTTCCCGAATGTAATTTTTTTGAACAACCACCGCGATTGAGGTGTTCATGCGTTAACCTTGCGGCATGATCGGCCCTGGGCAGGAGCTTTCCGTCGATCCGCATGCCCGGACGTGGCCGCGGATGCAGCGCGCGAGCGGTGGTGCGCCCTCGGGGATGTCCGACAATGCGCAGGAGACCGATGTTTCTCTGCGTCACGGATCGTCGTGACGGTGCCCGGCATCGCGGCCGGCGCAGGCTGGCGGCCGCCTCCTGCGGCGCCGTACGACGCGACCCAGGACCGCACCGGTCCATGCCGCCGGTGACCGTGGATCTCCGGACGGGGAGATTGCGGGGAAAAGGTCGACCCGCCCGCCTCCGCCATCGCACCGGGCCTCAGAAATTCGCCCGTGCTTCGATGCTCGAATAATAGCCCGAGCCCTGGACCCGATCCTGCACGTAGCCCGCCGCCAGCGACATCTGCACCGGACCGAACTTGACACCCGACAGATGGGCGCCGATGCGGTACTGGCGGAAGAAGTCGTCGCCCAGAAACAGCGCCTCGGGGCCGATATAGACGCCATCGGCGACCATGTAGCCGACGCGGAGGCGGGAGTAATAGGCGTTGAACTTGGTCGAGTAGGAGCCGTAGGCCGATACCATGGTGCGGTCGGTGGGATTGGCATAGAAATTCGCCGCGACGCGCAGGCCGATCCCGGTGCCGACCACCGGGTTGCCGGGATCGGGGATCGAGAGCTGGTTGCTGCGCACGTTGAAGCCGATGTATCCGGCCAGCGCGGCGTCGCGCCACACCCACTCGTAGCCCCCCATCACCGAGCCTTCCTGCTGGTAGCCCGTCACCCGCGAGGCGACGGCCTGGCCCGGATAGGAATAGGTGCCGGCGATGGCCTCGACCCGCACCCGCGGGCCGCTCTGGGTCGGTGCGCCGACGAGCGGCGCCGTGACGGTGATCGAGCCGAAGGCCGAGCTGTTCGAGGTGACGCTGGTCGAGCCGTCGACGGCGATCGCCCAGCTGTCGTCGACCGCCTGGGTCTGCGCGCCGGTATACCAGTCGGCCTCCGCGGCCGGCGCCCGCAGGTCCGCCGCCCGGACCGTGCCGGCCGTGGCGAGCACGGCCAAGCACGCGCCCCCGACAAGGCGCTTGATTCGATAATGACCCGAGGCAATCAACGCCGCCTCCTACGCAAGACACCGATACACTGTGCACTGCTTTATGCGGGAGGACGGTTAAATTTCGCTTGCCTGTCCGGATGATCGCATCGGCAAATTTTACCGATCGGGCGGGAACGCCTCCCGCGCGGCCCGGGACCTCGCGCGGCTCAGGCGGCGCGGGCCGCCAGCACCGCGGCGAGGTCCTCGCGCCGGAACGGCTTGTCGAGCTGAAGGAACCGGCGCGCCACGGCGGGCAGCTGGCCGTGCGGGCTCGCCAGGATGACGCGGATGCCGGGGTGGCGCTCGACCACGGTGGCGGCGAGCTGGAGGCCGGTCATCACCGGCATCGCCTGGTCGGCGATCATCGCGTCGAAGGCGGCGTCGCGGGCCAGCAGCTCCAGGGCGTGCTCGCCGGAGGCGGCCTGGACCACGCGGTGGCCGAGCTCGGCCAGGGCCTCGACGAGGCTGGCGCGCACGAGGCTGTCGCTCTCGACGAGCAGGATGCGCAGCGAGGGCTGCGGACCTGGGCCCGCGATGGCCTCCCTCCGCGGCTCCGCACGGCCCGCGCCGACGGTGCTCGCCTCCACGGCGCTCGCCTCCACGGTGCGGGCC
>JAEWKL010000490.1 GCA_023386115.1 Pseudomonadota bacterium | reverse complement strand
GGACGTAGCCGACCTCGCCCGGGCCGGCCTCCTCGCCGCCCCGGTCCCGGCGGAGGAGGGCGGGGCGGGCCTCGGGCAGGAGCCGGGTGCGGCCGACCTCGCCGCGGTGTTGCGCCTCGTTGGTTCCGGCAGTCTGGCGCTCGGCCGGCTCTACGAGGGCCACGTCAACGCGCTCCAGCTCGTCGCCCGCTACGCCGCGCCGGCGGAGCGGCGTGCCCTGTTCGCCGAGGCCCGCGCCGGCCACCTGTTCGGGGTGTGGAACACCGAGCCGCCGTCGGGCGGCCTCGTCCTCGGCGCGGACGGGCGGCTGTCCGGGGTCAAGACCTTCGCGTCGGGTGCCGGCCACGTTACCCGCGCCCTGGTGACGGCGCGCCGGCCGGGCGAGGCGAGGCCGCTGATGGGGATCGTCGCCCTCGACCCGGGGACCCGGGCCGACCTCTCTGCCTGGCGCGCGCAGGGGATGCGCGCCTCGGCCACCGGCACCGTCGACCTCACGGGTCTCGCGCCGGTCGCCCTCCTCGGCGAGCCGGACGATTACCACCGCCAGCCGCACTTCTCCGGCGGCGCCTGGCGCTTCGCGGCGGTGCAGCTCGGGGGCATCGAGGCGGTGTTCGAGGCCTGGCGCGGCCATCTCGCCCGGACCGGGCGAGGCGACGATCCCCACCAGCTCGCCCGCCTCGGCGAGGGGGCGATCGCCCTCGAGGGCGCCCGGCTCTTCGTCGGCCGGGCGGCCGCCCTGATGGCGGACGGCGCCCTGGCAGAACTGCCGGTGGAGCGGGTCGTCGCCTTCGTCGATCTCACCCGGATCGCGGTCGAGCGGGCGGGATCGGAGGTGCTGGGCCTCGCCCAGCGCTCGGTCGGCCTCCAGGGCTTCCTGCGCGGGCACCCGCTGGAGCGGCTGTCGCGCGACCTCGCGACCTATCTGCGCCAGCCCGCCCCCGATCGGGCGCTGACCGCGGCAGCCGCCACGATCCTGGCCGCCGACGAGCCGGTGGCCGCGCTCTGGGAGGCGCGCTGATGCGGGCCGACGCCTTCCTCGAGGCCGCCGAGGCCCTGCCGGTGGGATCCTTGCGCGACCTCGTGCCCGCGGGCGGGATCGTCGTGGTGGCGCCCCATCCCGACGACGAGAGCCTCGGCTGCGGCGGGCTCATCGCCGAGGCCTGCACCCGGCGCATCCCGGTCCGGGTCGTCGTGATGAGCGACGGGATCGGCTCGCACCCGAACTCGAACACCCATCCGCCCGAGCGCCTGCGGGACTTGCGCGAATCCGAGACCCTGGCGGCGGCGGAATGCCTGGGCTTGAGCCCCGCGCACGTCGCCTTCCTGCGCCTGCCCGACCGGTTCGTGCCGGCCGCAGGCCCAAAGGCCGAGGCGGCGGCGCGGGCGATCGCCGAGGCGGCCCGGTCCTGCGGCGCGGGCGCCCTGTTCGTGACCTGGGAGCACGATCCGCATTGCGACCACGCGGCGAGCGCGGCGCTGGCCCGTCATGCGCGCGACCTCCTCGGTGACGTGAGCCTCTACGCCTACCCGGTCTGGGGCTGGACGCTGCCGCCGGAGACCGAGATCGGCGAGGCGCCGCGGGGCGTCCGCCTCGCGATCGCCCGTCACCGGCGCGCCAAGGCGGCGGCCATCGCGGCCCACCGCTCGCAGACCACCGACCTGATCGCCGACGATCCCGCCGGCTTCCGCCTGGAGCCGGCCATGCTCGCCCATTTCGCGCGGGATCACGAGATCTTCCTCGACGTCCCCCGGTAGGGAGGCTGGAATGACCCGCCACACGGCCTCGCTGCCGCCCGGCTATTTCGACGAGCGCTACGCCGCCGATCCCGACCCGTGGAATTTCGCCGAGAGTTCCTACGAGCGCGACAAGTACGCCGCCACCCTCGCGGCCCTGCCGCGCCCGCGTTACGCGGCGGCGCTCGAGATCGGCTGCTCGATCGGGGTGCTGACGGCGGCGCTCGCGCCCCGCTGCGATACCCTGGTCGCCCTCGACGTGGCCGAGGCCGCCCTGGATCAGGCCCGCGCGCGCTGCCGCGACCTGCCGGGGGTCCGCCTGCTCAAGGCCCAGGTGCCGGGCGACTGGCCGGAGGGCCGCTTCGACCTGATCCTGCTCTCGGAGGTGGTCTACTACCTCGATGCCGGCGACGTCGCCCGCCGCGCCGGCCGCGTCCGCGGCAGCCTGCGACCAGGCGGCGACGTCGTCCTGGTGCACTGGACCGGCGAGACGCATTATCCCCTGACCGGCGACGAGGCCGCCGACCTGTTCATCCGCGAGACGCGCGACCGCCTCGCGGTCGACCGGCAGGTCCGCACCGAGGCCTACCGGCTCGACGTGCTGCGGGACAACGGTGCCTGACGAGCTGTCGATCCCTCGTGATTCTCCCCGTTCCGGGCCAGGAAAGGGCGGTGGCTCGCGACCGAGCGTGGGTCCGTCGCGTCTCGCGCGCCCGTGCTTCGTGTCCGAGATCGCACCACGACCGGACGCCGCTCCCGGCAAGCCCTTCCGTCAGCGCCGCGTGCCCCGATCCAGCCCCGCCTTGCGCAGGGCATCCGCC
>JAEWKL010000260.1 GCA_023386115.1 Pseudomonadota bacterium | reverse complement strand
ACGGGACTACTCGGCCGGCACCAGGGCGCCGTCGGCGGCGGGCGGCAGTGCGCCCGCCTCGCGACCCAGGATCGTCATGGCGAGGTTGTAGGCCATGATGAGCGCGCCGATCAGGAACAGGACGCCGCCCAGAGCCCGCACCAGGTAGTAGGGCTGCATCGCCTCGACGGTCTCGACGAAGGAGTATTCGAGGAAGCCGAAGTCGTTATAGGCCCGCCACATCAGGCCCTGCATGATCCCGGCGACCCACATCGCCGTGATGTAGAGGACGATGCCGAGCGTCGAGACCCAGAAGTGCCACTCGACGAGGCGCAAGGAATAGACCTCGCGGCGGTTCCACAGCCACGGCACCAGGCAGTAGAGGGCACCGAACGACACGTAGGCGACCCAGCCGAGCGCCCCGGAATGGACGTGGCCGATGGTCCAGTCGGTGTAGTGGCTGAGCGCGTTGACGGCCTTGATCGACATCATCGGCCCCTCGAAGGTCGCCATGCCGTAGAAGGCGAGCGAGACGACCATCAGGCGCAGGATCGGGTCGGTGCGAAGCTTGTCCCAGGCGCCCGAGAGCGTCATCAGGCCGTTGATCATCCCGCCCCAGGACGGCATCCACAGCATGATCGAGAAGGTCATGCCGAGCGTCTGGGCCCAGTCCGGCAACGCCGTGTAGTGCAGGTGGTGCGGCCCGGCCCAGATATACATGAAGATCAGGGCCCAGAAGTGGATGATCGACAGCCGGTAGGAATAGATCGGCCGCTCCGCCCGCTTCGGGATGAAGTAGTACATGATGGCGAGGAAGCCGGCGGTGAGGAAGAAGCCGACGGCGTTGTGGCCGTACCACCACTGGACGAGCGCGTCCTGCACGCCGGAGAAGACCGGATAGGACTTCGAGCCGAATACAGTCACCGGGATGCTGAGGTTGTTCACGATGTGCAGCATCGCGATGGTGACGATGAAGGCGAGGTAGAACCAGTTCGCCACGAAGATGTGCGGCTCGCGCCTTTTGGCGAGGGTGGCGAGGAAGACCGCCAGGTAGACGACCCAGACGATTGTCAGCCAGAGGTCGGCGTACCATTCGGGCTCGGCATATTCCTTCGACTGGGTGACCCCCATCAGGTAGCCGGTGCCGGCGATGACGATGAACAGGTTGTAGCCGAGCACCACGAACCACGGCGCCAGGTCTCCGGCCAGCCGCACCCGGCACGTCCGCTGCACCACGTAGAGCGAGGTCGCGATCAGCACGTTGCCGCCGAAGGCGAAGATCACCGCCGAGGTGTGCAGCGGGCGCAGGCGCCCGAAGGTGGTGTATTCGAGCCCGAGATTGAGCGACGGCGCCCAGAGCTGGAAGGCGATGATGCAGCCGACCAGGAACCCGGCGATGCCCCAGCCCATCGAGGCGATCGCCGCGAACTTGACGGGCCCGAGATTGTAGTTCGGCTTCCCCCCGATTTCCTGCGGGATCGGCTCGGGATCGCGGGCGGCGTAGCGGCGCAGGATCGCCACGAGGCCGGCCACAGCCGCCAGGGAGAACAGGCCGGTATGCAGCCCGAAGGCGGGATCGACCGCCTTGGCCGAGGCGATCAGGCACAGGAGGGCGCCGAGGCTAAAGGCGGCGCACAGGCCCGCCTCTCCCTCGGTCATGTATTTGGGTGCGGTTCTGGCGGGCATGGCTTAAATCGGTTCGCTCCACGCGGTGATGCGGGACGTCCCGTTTGCTCACGCGGTCCGGGGCGGAGCCTTGATCTGCGTCAATCACCCCCGGCGGCCGCCGGTGATGACCGTGAGGCGGCCGGCCCGGCACCGGCCGATTGATCCAGCGCAAGGCGGCGGGCCGGGGCGCCGGAGAGGCTTGGGACCGAACGCTTTCAGCGCAGCCGATCTCCCGGACGCCCCTCCCCCATGATCTCCCCCGACCTCATCGACCGCCTCGGCGGCGAGCGCGTGCCGCGCTACACCAGCTACCCCACCGCCCCGCATTTCAGCGCGGAGTTCGGCCCGCGGGAGGTCGGCGGCTGGCTCTCGGGCATCGGCGACGGCGAGGCGGTCTCGACCTATCTCCACGTGCCGTTCTGCGCCGAGCTGTGCCTCTATTGCGGCTGCCACACCAAGGTCGCGCGCCGCTACGCGCCGATCGAGTCCTACGTCGCCGCGCTCGAGCGCGAGATCGACCTCGTCGCGGGGCATTTTTCCGGCCGGCCGACCCTGCGCCACCTGCACTGGGGCGGCGGCACCCCGACGATGTTGCGCGGCTCGGACATGCGCCGCATCGTGGCGCGCCTGCGCGATGCATTCTTGGTCGCGCGCGACGTCGAGATCGCGGTCGAGATCGATCCCCGCACCCTGACTCCGGCCGATGTCGAGACCCTGGCCGCCATCGGCGTCACCCGGGCAAGCCTGGGCGTGCAGAGCCTCGACCCGCAGGTCCAGCGCGCGATCCGCCGCGTCCAGTCGGTGGCGGAGACCGCGCGGGTCGTGGCGTGGCTGCGCCATGCCGGCATCGAGGCGGTGAATATCGACCTGATGGTGGGGCTGCCGCACCAGAGCGTGGACAACGTCGTCGCGACGGTCGACCATGCCCTCGACCTCGCCCCGGACCGGGTCGCGGTGTTCGGCTACGGCCACGTGCCCTGGATGAAGCCGCACCAGCGCGCCCTGCCGGAGGCGGCCCTGCCCGGCCCGCGCGAGCGCCACGCGCAATTCGAGGCCGCCGCCGCGCGGCTCGTCCGCGCCGGCTATCTCCGCGTCGGCCTCGACCATTTCGCGCTGCCCGACGACCCCCTCGCCCGCGCCATGGCGGAGGGGCGGCTGTTCCGCAACTTCCAGGGCTATACGACGGATGCCGCCGCGACGCTGATCGGCTTCGGGGCCTCCGCCATCTCGCGCCTGCCCGGCGGCTACGCCCAGAACACCCTCGACATCGCCGCCTATGGCGACGCCCTGCTGGCCGGCCGCCTCGCCACCGCCCGGGGCCTCGTGCCGACCGCGGAGGACCGCCTGCGCCGGGAGGTGATCGAGCGGCTGATGTGCGACCTCGCGGTCGATCTCGACGCGATCTGCGCCCGGCACGGCGTCGCGACCTCCGCGGTGTTCGCGAGCGAGCTGGCGGCGCTCGCCGAGATGGAGCGCCTCGGCGTGGTCCGGCGGGCCGGCCACCGCATCACCGTGCCGGAGAACATGCGCGGCCTGGTGCGCTCCGCGAGCGCCGTATTCGACGCGCGGCTGTCCGGCGGGCCGGGCCGGCACTCGCCGAGCCTCTGATACCGCTGCGCCATCGAACGACCACGTTAGAAGGCGCCGGCTCAGCCCGAACCGGCGTGCGGGGCGGGGCGCC
>JAEWKL010000404.1 GCA_023386115.1 Pseudomonadota bacterium | reverse complement strand
GTCGCCGCCCCCGGCTTTGCCCGAGAACGCCGCCCAGCTCACCGCGATCATGCTGCGCCCCTGCGACGGCGCCGACGACCTCGACGACGCGCTCACCGACGAGCGCCTCAACGTGATCGTCGCCGGCCCGGGGCTCGGCACCGGCGCCCCGACCCGCGACCTCGTGAGGGTCGCGACGGACGTCGGTCGCGGCCTTGTCCTCGACGCCGACGCCCTGACGAGTTTTTCCGGCAAGGCCGACGAGCTCGCGGAGATGATCGCGACGGGCGGGGCCCAGGCGGTCGCGACCCCGCACGAGGGCGAGTTCGCGCGCCTGTTCAAGGGCGTGGCGGCGGTGCCGATGGAGGGCTCGAAGCTCGCCCGGGCGCGGGCCGCCGCGTCCCATCTCGGCGCCGTCGTGGTGCTGAAAGGGGCCGACACGGTGATCGCCGCGCCGGACGGCCGCGCCGCCATCAACCCCAACGGCACGCCCTGGCTCGGCACCGCCGGCAGCGGCGACGTGCTGTGCGGCTTCATCGGCGGCCTGCTCGCTCAGGCCATGGCGCCCTTCGAGGCCGCTGCCGCCGCGGTCTGGCTCCACGCTGCGGCCGCGCGCCGGCACGGGCCGGGACTGATCTCGGAGGACTTGCCGGAGATGATGCCGGGGGTGCTGGGGGAGGTGCTGGCGGGGCTCAAGGTCGCGTGAAGGCGGGTGTGGGGGGCTTCCCCGCCTCCTTTCCACCAGCCTCTTCGCACACGACGGCGGGACCCACCCTCCGCGTCATCCCGGGACCGCGAAAGCGGAGCCCGGAGTCTCAAGGGCACGCCCAGAACCGCGGATGGTTCAGGATCGGGCGAGACGCTTGCCGCCTTGTTCCTGACCACCGGAGGCTCTGGATTCCGGGCTCCGCTTTCGCGGCCCCGGAATGACGCGGAGGATGGAGAAATCGTTGACCGACCTGAAATCCCCTCACGCCGCGACGGCGGCCACGACCCGGTTCCGGCCGGCCTGCTTGGCCTGGTAGAGCGCGAGGTCGGCGCGCTTGAGGATGTGGGCCGGGTCGGCATCCTCCGGCTGGCGGGCGGCGACGCCGATCGAGACCGTGACGTCGATGGCGCTGGTGCCGCGCTGGACCAGGAACGCCGCCGCCTCGATCCGCTCGCGGATGCGTTCGGCGACCTGGCGGGCGGCGTCGAGCCCGGTATCGGGCACCACCACCACGATCTCCTCGCCGCCGAAGCGCGCCACCACGTCGATGCCGCGGGTCTGGGCCCGGATGCGGTTGGCGAATTCCTTCAGCACCTCGTCGCCGGCATCGTGGCCGAAACGGTCGTTGATCGACTTGAAGCGGTCGATGTCGAGGATCAGCAGGGCCACCGGCCGATCGCGCAAGGACGGTTCGGCGAACAGGCCACCGAGATAGCTGTCGAGGTAGCGCCGGTTGTGCAGGCCGGTGAGCCCGTCGGTCACCGCGAGGTCCATCGAGGCCTGCACCGATTCGCGCAGCGAGTGCGAGAAGCGCTTGCGCTTCACCTGGGTGCGGACCCGGGCCACCAGCTCGTTGCGGTCGATCGGGCGGACCAGGTAATCGTGCACGCCGAGATCGAGGCCGCGCATGATCCTCGCCCGGTCATGCGGGTCGGCCATCATGACGACCGGCACGGTGCGGGTGCGGTCGAGGGACCGGAGCTGGCTGCACAAGCGCAGGCCATCATGGCCCTCGAGGTCCAGGCTCACCAGCACCACGTCGTAATCGCCGGCCTTGACCCGCTCCAGCGCCTCCTGCGGCGAGGCCACCGTCTCGACGCAATGGTACTGGCCCAGAGCGGCCGCGAGGCGCTCGGCGGAGGAGGGGCGATCCTCGACGACCAGCACGTTGGCGTTGTGCCCGCTCTCGGCGGTGGCCGCCGCCAGCGGATCGCCGACCCGCGACGCCATGGCGCGGCTGCGCAGCTCGTCGGTCACCGCCTTCAGCCGCACCAGGCTGCGCACCCGGGCCATCAGGGCGGTGTCGTCGATCGGCTTGGTGAGGAAATCGTCGGCACCGGCATCGAGGCCGCGCAGTCGGTCGCTCGGCTGGTCGAGGGCAGTCACCATGACCACCGGCAGATGCGCCATGGTCGGCGTCGACTTGATCCGCCGGCACACCTCGAACCCATCCATGCCCGGCATCATCACGTCGAGCAGCACGATGTCGCACATCCCTTTCTCGCACACCGCGAGCGCGTCGGGCCCGTTCATCGCCGAGACGACGTCGAAATACTCGACGGTCAATTTCGTCTCGAGCAATTTGATGTTCGGAAAAAGGTCGTCGACGATGAGAACACGTGCCGACATGGAAGGCCAGGCCCCTCTCAGCTCTGCTCAGCTCTGGCGCTCGTCGCCGACATAGGTGCGGACCGTCGCGAGGAACTTCGCGACCGAGATGGGCTTGGACAGGTAGGCCTCGCAGCCTCCCTCGCGGATGCGCTCCTCGTCACCCTTCATGGCGAAGGCCGTGATGGCGATCACCGGGATGCTCTTGAGCTCGTCGTCCTCCTTGAGCCATTTAGTGACCTCGAGGCCCGATACCTCGGGGAGCTGAATGTCCATCAGGATCAGGTCGGGCCGATGCCGGCGCGCCAGCTCGATCGCCTCGATCCCGTTGGCCGTCTTGAGGGTCGCGTAGCCGTGAGCTTCCAACAAGTCGTTGAAAAGCTTCATGTTCAGCTCGTTATCCTCGACGATGAGCACCGTTTTCGTCATGGCTCACTGTCTCCGGCGCTCCAGCGGGCCGCATCACACCCCGGCTGCGCCCGGAACCGCAACACTGTTAAGCGGCACATGTTGATGAAACGCAAATTCGATGGATTTGCCAGGGGGTCCGGTCCCCGTGGCGGAGTGCTGAGTGAATCCGCCGCGGAGGCGCTGGGGACCCGCGTCTTCGCCTACGTCACCGGCGAGCCCGGGCGATTGCTCCGGTTCATGGAGAGCTCCGGTCTCTCGCCGGATGCGCTGCGGCAGGCGGCCGACAGCCCTGATCTCGTCGTGGGCCTCCTCGATCACGTGGTGGCGGACGAGGAGCTGCTCGTGGCCTGCGCGGCGGCCCTGGGCGTGCCGCCGGAGCAGATCACGCAGGCCTGGCGGCGCCTGGGACCGCCCGAGGACCCGGGCGAGTTCGGGGCGTGAGCGGAGGACCGCTCTGCCGCGATTGCGGGGAATGCTCGCCGGGCGACGCCCCGCGCTGCCGGGCCTGCGGCTCGCCGCGCCTGCTGGCCCACCCGGAGCGCGACGCGCTCGCCATCGCGCATGTCGATTGCGACGCGTTCTACGCCGCGGTCGAGAAGCGCGACGATCCCTCCCTGCGCGACCGGCCGCTGATCATCGGCGGGGGCAGGCGCGGGGTGGTTTCGACCGCCTGCTACATCGCCCGCATCCGCGGCGTGCACTCGGCGATGCCGATGTTCCGTGCCCTCGAGGCCTGCCCGGACGCCGTGGTGCTGCGGCCCGACATGGAGAAATACGCCCGGGTCGGCCGGCAGGTGCGGGCGATGATGCAGGCGCTCACGCCCCTCGTCGAGCCGGTCTCGATCGACGAGGCCTTCCTCGACCTGTCGGGCACCGAGCGGCTGCACGGCGCTTCGCCCGCCGTGACGCTGGCGCGCTTCGCCCGCAGGGTCGAATCGGAGATCGGCATCACCGTCTCGGTCGGGCTCGCGCCCAACAAGTTCCTGGCCAAGTTCGCCTCGGCCCTCGAGAAGCCGCGCGGCTTCTCGATCATCGGCCGGGCGGAGGCTCAAGGCTTCCTGGCGCCGCGGCCGGTGCGGATCCTGCCCGGCATCGGCCAGGCCGCGTCCGAGCGCCTGGCCGCCCTCGGCATCCAGCGGATCGGCGAGATCGGCCGGATCGCGCCGGAGCGGCTGCAGGCCGGCCTCGGGCGCGACGCCGCCCGCCTGCTCGCGCTCTCCCGCGGCGAGGACCAGCGCCCGGTGCAGCCGCGGCGGGAGGCGAAGAGCATCTCGGGCGAAACCACCTTCGCGGAGGACCTGCGCAGCTTCGAGGCCCTGCGGCCGGTCCTGTGGCGGCTGTGCGAGACGGTGGCGCGGCGCCTGAAGCGCGCGGATCTCGCCGCCGGCAGCGTGACGCTGAAGCTGAAGGACCGCGATTTCCGCCTGCGCACCCGCACCCGCTCGGGTCTCGCCCCGACGCAGGTCGCCGAGCGGCTGTTTCGCCCGGCCGAGGCGCTGCTGCGCGAATCCTGCGACGGCACCGCCTACCGGCTGATCGGCGTCGGGGCAGGCGACCTCTGCGATGCAGCCCATGCCGACCGGGGCGATCTCGCCGACGTCTCGGC
>JAEWKL010000402.1 GCA_023386115.1 Pseudomonadota bacterium | reverse complement strand
CGCCTGGTCGGCCCGGCCGATGGGGCCGAGATTGCGGCCGAGCCAGGCGCGCACCACCGGTTCGGCGGTGGTCCACATGTCGAGGCGCGGATCGAGGGAGCGGGCGACGCCCTCGACCACCACCATGGTCTTCTGGAGCATCACCAGCTCGGTGCGGGTGCTCATGTCGAACAGCGCGGTGACGTCGAAGAGCAGCGTCAGCACCTTCGCCATCGAGATCTCGTCGGCTCGGCGCTGGTGGATCGGCTCGCCGATCGCCCGGATGGCCTGCGCGAAATCGTCGACGGAGTGGTGCGAGGGCACGTAGCCGGCCTCGAAATGCACCTCCGCCACCCGACGATAGTCGCGCAGGATGAAGCCGAGGAGAATCTCCGCGAGGAAGCGGCGCTCCTTGAGACCGAGCCGGCCCATGATGCCGAAATCGACCGCGACCAGCCGCCCGGCCGGATCAACGAACAGGTTGCCCGGGTGCATGTCGGCGTGGAAGAAGCCGTCCCGGATCGCGTGGCGCAGGAAGGACTGGATCACGGTCCGGCCGAGGGCCGCCACATCGTGCCCGGCCGCCACGATCGCCGCGCGGTCGTTGAGGCGGATGCCGTCGATCCACTCGCTCGCCAGCACGTCGCGGCCGGTCAGCTCCCAGACCGGCTGCGGCACCTGGAACTCGGGATCGTCCTTGATGTTCTCGGCGAGCTCCGAGAGGGCGGCGGCTTCGAGCCGCAGGTCCATCTCCATCGCGACGGAGCGGGCCAGCGTCTCCACCACCTCGCGCGGGCGCAGGCGCTCGGCCTCGGGGCGCAGGGCCTCGACCACCCGGGCCATGAAGCGCATGGCCTGGATGTCGCGGGCGAAGCGCTCGCGCACCCCGGGCCGCATGATCTTGACCGCGACCACCCGCTCGGTGCCGTCGGGCTCGCGCAAATGCGCCTTGTGCACCTGGGCGATCGAGGCGGCGGCGATCGGCTCGCTGAACGAGGTGAACAGCTCCGAGAGCGGCTTGCCGAGTGTGGCTTCGAGGGTCGCGACCGCGACACCTTGCGGGAAGGGCGGCACCCGGTCCTGCAGCCGCTCCAGGTCGCGGGCCGCCGCCATGCCGACGATGTCGGGCCTCGTTGCCAGGAACTGCCCGACCTTGACGTAGGAGGGACCTAGCCGCGTCAGCGCCGCGGGCAGGCGGCCGGGGCCGAGGCCCGGCCGTTCGAGCTTGCGGCCGAGCCGCAGGACGAGGCGCAGGTGGGGCGGCAGGGCGGAGGCGTCGACGAAGGACAGGCCGCCCTCGCGGGCCATCACCCAGCCGACATGGATGCCCCGCGCGAGGTGGGCGACGAGGCTCAGCACGGGTGAAACCTCACGCGAGCTTCCAGCCGGAATGGATGGCGCAGATGCCGCCCGAGAGCGGCCGGTGGGTGACGTGGCCGAAGCCCGCCTCCTCGATCATCCGCGAGAAGCTGCCGGGCGTCGGGAAGCGGCGGATCGACTCGACGAGGTACTGGTAGGATTCCTTGTCGCCGGCGACCAGCGAGCCGAGGCGCGGGATGACCTTGAACGAGTAGGCCTCGTAGATCTTGTCGAGCCCCGGCACGTCGACATGGGAGAATTCGAGGCACAGGAAGCGCCCGCCGACCTTGAGCACCCGGTGGGCCTCCCGAAGCGCCAGCTCGATCCGCGGCACGTTCCTGATGCCGAAGGCGATGGTGTAGGCGTCGAAGGTCTCCGACGGCAGCGGCAGCGACTCGGCGTTGCCGGCCACGAAATCGATCCGCGAGCCGTACCGGTGGCCCGCCCGCTCGCGGCCGACGCCGAGCATCGCCTCGTTGATGTCGAGCACCGTGACCTTGGTGTCGGGCCCGCCGGCCTCCAGCGTCCGGAACGCGATGTCGCCGGTGCCGCCGGCGACGTCGAGCAGGCGGAACGGCCGGGTCCGCGAGGGGCGCAAGGTCGACACGAAGGCGCTCTTCCACGCCCGGTGCAGGCCCCCCGACATCAGGTCGTTCATCAGGTCGTAACGCTTGGCCACCGAGCGGAAGACCTCGTTGACGCGGTCCTGCTTCTCCGCGAGCCTGACGCGCTCGAAGCCGAAATCGGTGCTGGTCTCGTCGCCGGCCATGCCTTCAGGTCCCCTGTCGTGGGGGCCTGCATAGCGAAGGCGAGGGGAAAGTACCATCTTGGCCGATGCGTGCGCTTCGTCGCGCCCATGGGCCGGCGAACGGGCCGGCGATCGGCGGGGGTCAGGCTCCCGGCTGGGCCGCGACCCGGTACAGTCCCGCCTCATCGGTCCTGATCAGGACCGACGCCCGGCCGGCCCCGCCCGTCTGCGACAGGCCGCCATCGCGCAGGAGGATGTTGATGACCGTCTCCGCCTCGGCGCCCTGCAGATCCTGCGCGGCGGTCACGAGGCGATCGACCGAGAGGCCGAGCCCATCCAGCCCGAGATGCTTCTCGATGATCCGGAACAGCAGGTCGGGCGTCTTCTGCGCCTTCAGCGCCGCGACCGTGTCGGGGTCGAGCTTCAACCGGGCGGCGATCGTCTCGATCAGCATCGCGCCGCCCGGCTTCGCGATCACCTGGATCAGGGTGTCCTTGACCGCCCTCATGAAGTCGCCGAAATCCTCGAAGTGAGACCGGTCGACGCCGAGCACCTGGCCCAGCTGCTCCATACGCCTGATCAGCAGTTTCTCGCCGCTCACGTGGTTGACGCTGAACTGCGCCTCGGTCGCCGCGGCCCGGGCCTGAGACTCGCGGCCCGGGCCGGCGGCGAGAAGGTACTTCTGCGTCGTGTCAGGCGGTGAGAGCCTCGGGGGCGTGACCTGCGGCGAGGCGGGCTCCTCCCGGGTGCGTCGCAGCATGGCAAGGGCCGCAACCCCGGTCGTGTGGACAACCTTCATCGCACGCTCCGCCGCCTCCGGCCGCGGGTCGTGACCGGGTCCGGAATCCCGCCGCCATGAGACGGCACCACATGAGACGGCAACATAGGGACATTTACCTAAGGT
>JAEWKL010000390.1 GCA_023386115.1 Pseudomonadota bacterium | reverse complement strand
GCGCCGGGCCACTCTTCGGGGAGCAGGTCGGACGGCAGCAGCGGGTCCTTAAGCACGGCACGGCGATATTCGTGGACCAGGAGGATCCGCAGCACCAGGGCGTCGAGCCCCACCGGAGGATGCGCCGCCACGGCGCCTCCGGCCGCCGCGAAGGTGGTCGTGAACCGGGCGTAGAGTTCAGCCACCTCCGCCACGGGCCAGGCCCGGGCGGCGAGGCGCCGGGCGGTGCTGGCATCGTCGGGGCGGGCAGCGAGGCGCAACATCCCCTCCCCCGCACCCGCCGTGGGCGTGATGCCGATCATCAGGTCGGGCCCGAGGCTGCCATAGCCGGCACTCGCGAGTTCAGTCCTCAAGTCGCCCGCACCGTCGAGGACCAGGAGGTCGAAGGTGCCGGACCAGGCCGGGGCCGGCGGGCCGTAGATCCGGGCGGTCGCCCGCGCGAAGGCGGCGGCACCGGACTCGGTCAGGCGGTAGAAGCTGTTGCGGCCGAGCTTCCAGCGCTGGAACCAGTTGTCGGCGACGAGCCGCGACAGGGCGGTACGCACCACGCCGTCGCCGATGCGGAAGGCCCGGGTGATCGCCAAGAGCGACTCCAGCGACAGCACCCCGCCCCGCGGCACCACGGCGTCGCCGAAGACCGTGACCACCAGCGAGCCGGCGCGGATCGGTGTGCGGGCGTGGAAATGATCGATGAGCGGCGCGAGGAGGTCGGGCATTCCAGTCCTTCGCCGGGTCCTGCGGCAAGAGCAGGTCCCGTTAGCGGCACTGGCCCGGCCCTGTCGAGCCACGCTTGACCAACCGGCCGGTCGGTCAATAATGAGCGCACAAGAACGGGAGGGACGCCATGCGGCTGGAGAGCTACGTCCAGGGACGCTGGATCGCGCCGGGGGGAGACTGGACCGGCATCCGCAGCGCCGTCACCGGCGCGGTGGTGGCGGAGGTGGGCAGCGGCGGGATCACGATGGCCGAGGTGCTGGACCATGCCCGCCGGGTCGGCGGTCCGGCCCTGCGGCGCCTCACCTTCCACCAGCGCGCCGAGATGCTGAAGCGGCTGGCGACGTACCTCAACGAGCGCCGGGACGGGCTCTACGCCCTCTCCCACCAGACCGGCGCGACCCGCTCCGACAACCTGATCGACATCGACGGCGGCATCGGCACCCTGTTCGTCTACGCTTCGAAGGGACGGCGGGAATTGCCGAACACCACGTTCCTGATCGACGGTGCGGTGGAGCCGCTGTCGCGGGGCGGCAGCTTCGTCGGGCGCCACGTGATGACGTCGCGGACCGGCTGCGCCGTGCACATCAACGCGTTCAACTTCCCGTGCTGGGGCCTTCTCGAGAAGCTCGCGCCCGCGATCCTCGCCGGCGTGGCGGTGGTGACGAAGCCCGCCACGATCACGGCCTACGTCGCCCACGCGCTGGTGCGGCTGATCGCCGAATCCGGCATCCTGCCCGAGGGCGCGCTGCAATGCGTGGTCGGGCCGACCGGCGACCTGTTCGATCATCTCACCGGCCAGGACATGGTGTCGTTCACCGGCTCGGCCGAGACCGCGCAGAGGCTCCAGCGCCATCCGGTGATCGCCCGCGAGGCGGTGCATCTCGTCGCCGAGCGCGACTCGCTCAATGCCGCGATCCTTGCGCCCGATGCCGGCCCGGGCACGCCGGAATTCGACCTCTACATCCGGGAGGTCGCGAAGGAGATGACGGTCAAGGCCGGGCAGAAATGCACGGCGATCCGCCGGGCGCTGGCACCGCGGGCCCACATTCCGGCGGTGATCGAGGCCTTGCAGCAGCGACTGGCGGCGGTACGGATCGGCGATCCCGCCCGCAAGGACGTGCAGATGGGGCCGGTGGTCGGCCTCGCGCAGCGCCGCGACGTCCTGGCCCGGGTCGAGGCGTTGAAGGCGGAGGCCGAGCTGGTCTTCGGCGATCCGGCGCGCCTCCAGGTGGAGGGGGCGGATCCGGAGAAAGGCGCCTTCCTGCCGCCGCTGCTGCTCCACTGCGCCGATCCCATCCGGGCCCGGCAGGTGCATGAGCTCGAGGTCTTCGGCCCGGTCTGCACCCTGATGGGCTATGACGGGCTGGAGGAGGCGGCGACGCTTGCCAATCGCGGCGAGGGCAGCCTCGTCGCCTCGCTCTACACCCACGATCCGGCGGCGGCGGCGGACCTTGTCTTCGGGGTCGGGGCCTATCACGGCCGCCTCGTCGTCATCGACCGCGACTGCGCCAAGGAGCAGACCGGCCACGGCTCGCCGATGCCGCACATGATGCATGGCGGCCCTGGCCGGGCCGGCGGCGGCGAGGAGCTCGGCGGCGTGCGCGCCCTGCACCACTACCTGCAGCGCACCGCCCTCCAGGGCTCGCCCGCGATGCTGAGCCGGATCACGGGCAACTGGATCAAGGGCGCGCCGGAGACAGTCCTGCCGGAGCATCCGTTCCGCTGCCACTTCGAGGACCTGGAGATCGGCCGCAGCTTCCACTCGGCCGAGCGGGTGATCACGCTGGACGACATCGAGCATTTCGCCCGCTTCACCGGCGATACCTTCTACGCCCATATGAGCGAGGAGGCGACGAAGGGCCACCCGTTCTTCCCCGGCCGGGTGGCGCATGGCTACCTGCTCCTGTCCTTCGCCGCCGGCCTGTTCGTCGATCCGGATCCCGGCCCGGTCCTGGCCAATTACGGTCTGGATTCCCTGCGCTTCCTCAAGCCGATCCAGCCCGGCGAGGCGATCCGGGTGCGGCTCACCGCCAAGGAGAAGTCGCCGCGCAACGCGCAGTACGGCGAGGTGCGCTGGGACGTGGAGATCCAGACGGCGGCGGGCGAGACGGCGGCGACCTACGAGCTGCTGACGATGAACGCGATGCGGGGGGCGTGACGGACGCCTCGCGCGCCAACCCTCCCCCCTCTGCGGGGAGGGTTCAGGGGCGAACCTTTTGCGGACGGATCTCACCCGAACCGTCCCGGTGCTTTACGTCAGCCCGAGATGGTCGAGGACCCAAATCGACGACCTCGCAGTTCCGTTACGCCGCGAGCTTCAGGGCGGGGCGGCGCTCCAGGGCCTTGCGCACGACCGTCTCGACCTCGGCCCGGCGCTGGCCGACGAGGGGCTTGCGCGGCGCCCGGACATGCTCCGTCGAGCCGAGGGCGTAGGCCTCCGCGAGCTTGATGTTCTGGACGAGGAAGGTGGAGACGTCGAGGTCGAGGAGCGGGCGGAACCAGCGGTAGATCTCGAGGGCCTCGGCGGTCCGCCCGGCCTTCATCAGCCGGTAGATCGCCACGGTCTCCTCCGGGAAGGCGCAGACGAGACCCGCGACCCAGCCGACGGCGCCGACGCTCAGTGCCTCGAAGGCGAGGTTGTCGACGCCGGTCAGCACCGCGAAGCGGTCGCCGAAATGGTTGATGATCTCGGTGGTGCGGCGGATGTCGTCGGAGGATTCCTTGATGGCGACGAAGCGCGCGTCGGCGGCCAAGCGCTCCATGATCCGGGGCGTCACGTCGACCCGGTAGGCGATGCGGTTCGAATAGATCATCACCGGCAGGTCGCCCGCTGCCGCGACGGCACGCAGGGTTGCAACGGTCTCGTCCTCGTCGGTGTGGTAGATCGGGCTCGGCACCACCATCAGGCCGGCGGCGCCGGCCTTGGCGGCCCTGTCGGCGAGCGCGCAGGCCTCGCGGGTGCCGGCCTCCGAGACGGTGAGCAGCACCGGATGGGGCCCGGCGACCGACAGGGCGGTCTTGAGCACGTCGAGGCGCTCGTCCTGCGACAGCATCGGGCCCTCGCCCAGCGAGCCGCAGACGATGAGGCCGTCGCAGCCGGCCTCCATCTGGAGGGCGAAGCAGCGCTCCATCTCGGCGTGGTCGAGGGCGCCGTCGGCGGTGAACTTGGTGGTGACGGCGGGGAGGACGCCTGTCCACATGGGTCGATCTCCTGGAGAGTGTCGTGACGGTGTGGATCGAAGAGGTCAGGCCGCCTCGGCGACCGGGGGATGCTCCGGCTCGGTCAGGGGCTTCGCCGCCCGGGCGGCGCGGCGCTGGCGCCAGTGCAGCCACTCGCCGACGACGCCGCGGCGAAAGAACGAGACGCAGAGGATGAAGATCAGGCCGATCACCACCGTGACGAGGTCGCCGATGGTGGCGAGGTAGTTCTGCAGGCCCACCACCAGGGCGGCGCCGACAAGCGGCCCGAACAGGGTGCCGACGCCACCCAGCAGCGTCATCAGCACCACCTCGGTCGAGGTGTGCAGCGAGACGTCGTTGAGCGAGACGAGGCCGAAGACCAGGGCCTTGAGGGCGCCCGCATAGCCGGCGAGCGCCGCCGAGAGCACGAAGGCGAGGAGCTGGAAACGGGCGGCGTCGTAGCCGAGGGAGACCGCCCGCGCCTCGTTGTCGCGCACCGCCTGGAGGATCTGGCCGAAAGGCGAGTGCACCACCCGGTCGATGAACAGGAAGCCGGCGGCGAACAGGGCGAGCGCGACGTAGTACATCGCGGTGTCGGACGACAGGTCGACGAGGCCGAGCAGCGTGCCCCGCGGGATGCCCTGGAGCCCATCCTCGCCGCCGGTCCAGCGGAACTGCACCGCCAGGAAGTAGACGATCTGCGAGAGCGCCAGCGTGATCATCGCGAAGTAGACGCCGCGCCGGCGGATCGCGAGGCCCCCGATGGTGACGCCGACGATCGCGGAGGCCGCGACGCCCGCCGCGAAGGCGGCCGGCACCCCGAGCGGGTGGGCGCCGAACCGGATCATCAGCGCGCCCGTCACGTAGCCGGCGGTGCCGAGGAACGCGGCGTGGGCGAAGGAGACGAGGCCGGTGAAGCCGAGCAGCAGGTTGAACGCGCAGGCGAACAGCCCGTAGGCCATCACCTTCATGACGAAGATCGGGTAGATCAGCCCCGGCACCAGCGGCACCACGGCGAGCAGCGCGACGAGGGCCAAAAACAGGGTCCTGGTGCTCATCTCACGCCTCCCGCCCGAACAGGCCGGCCGGGCGCAGCAGCAGCGCCAGGGCCATGATGACGAAGACCACCACGGTCGAGGCCTCCGGGTAGACCACCTTGGTCAGGCCCTCGATCAGCCCGAGGCCGAGGCCGGTCAGCATCGCACCCAGGATCGAGCCGAGGCCGCCGATCACCACCACGGCGAACACGATGTTGAGCAGGCTGCCGCCCATCAGCGGGGTGATCTGCATGATCGGGGCGGCCAGCACCCCGGCGATGCCGGCGAGCGCCACCCCGAAGCCGTAGGTCAGGGTGATCATCACCGGCACGTTGATGCCGAAGGCCTGGAGCAGGCGCGGATTCTCGGTGCCGGCGCGGAGATACGCGCCGAGCTTGGTGCGCTCGAACAGGTACCAGGTGCCAAGGCAGATCAGCAGCGACGCCGCGACGACGAAGACCCGGTATTTCGGCAGCAGCATGAAGCCGACATCGACCGGACCTTGCAGGATCTCCGGCGGCTCGTAGCCCTGGCCGGAGACGCCGAAGACGTAGCGGAAGCCGCCCTCCATCACCAGCGCCACCCCGAAGGTGAGGAGCAGGCCGTAGAGGTGGTCGAGATGGTAGAGCCGGCGCAGCAGGGTTCGCTCGATCGCCATGCCGAACACGGCGACGAGGGCCGGGGCCAGGATCAGGGCGAGCCAGAAATTCACCTGGAGGTCCGGCTGGCCGAGCCAAGGGCCTCCTTGAGTCAGCCCGATCCAGGCCAGGAACGCCGCCATCATGAACTGCGCCCCGTGGGTGAAGTTGATGATGTTGAGGAGCCCGAAGATGATCGCCAGCCCCATGCTCAGCATGGCGTAGAAGCAACCGCCGATGAGCCCGATGGTGAGCTGGGCCATGAAGGCCTGGAGGGAGATGTCCGACATGGGGGGACCGGGGCAGGACGAGGGCAGGACGGTTCAGGCTTCTCCCTCCCCCCTCTGCGGGGGAGGGTGCCCCACGGCGAGTGCGAAGCACTCGTGCGTGGGACGGGAGAGGGGAATCACGCTTCCGGTGAGGTCGCGAGCGGCATGACGGTCGCTCCCTGGATCAGCGTCGCGCTGCCCCTCTCCCGGCCCTGCTGACGCAGGGACCACCCTCCCCCGCGGAGGGGGGAGGGTTTCAGCGTTGCGTCAACCCTTCGCATTCAGCGGGCAGGCGTCGCTCGGCTTCGGATAGACCTCGTCGCCCTTGAGCACCGCCTTGACGTGGTAGAAGTCCCAGTCGCGCTTCGACTCGGCCGGCTTCTTCACCTGGAGCAGCAGCAGGTCGTGGACGAGCGCCCCGTCGGCGCGCAGGTGACCGTTGCGGATCACCGCGTCGTCGATGGTCATGGAGCGCAGCTGGCTCATCACCGCCCCGGCCTCGTCGGTGCCGGCCGCTTGAACCGCCTTCAGGTAGCTCAGCACCGCCGAGTAGATCGCGGCCTGCGAGGCGCTCGGCATCCGCTTCATCTTGGCGAAGTATTTTTCCGCGAAGGCGCGCGAGCGGTCGTCGTAATCCCAGTAGAACGCTTCCGTCAGGTACATGTCCTGGGCCTTGGCGAGGCCGAGGCTCTTCACGTCGGTGATGTAGGTGAGGAGCGGCGCGATCACCTGCTTGTCGCTACGACCGATGCCGTATTCGGCGGCCTGCTTGACGGCGTTGATGGTGTCGCTGCCGGCATTGGCCAGCGCGATCACCTGCGCGCCCGTCCCCTGCGCCTTCAGCATGTAGGACGAGAAGTCGCCGCCCGGGAACGGATGGCGCGAGACGCCCAGCACCTTGCCGCCCTCGGCCTCGACCACCGCGGCCGCGTCCTTCTCCAGCGAATGGCCGAAGGTGTAGTCGGCGGTGACGAAGTACCAGCTCTTCTTGCCGGCCTTGAGCAGAGCCTTGGCGGTGCCGGCGGCGAGCGCATAGGTGTTGACCATCCATTGCGCGCTCAGGGGCGAGCACTTGTCGGTGATGGCCGCCATGGCCACGCCCGCCGAGAGCATCGTCACCCGGTTCTTCTGCCGCGCGATCTCCATCACGGCGAGCGCCGTCGAGGAGGTCGGGAAGTCGGCGATCATGTCGACCTTGCCCTGGTCGAACCACTCGCGGGCGAGGTTGGCGGCGATGTCGGGCTTGTTCTGGTGGTCGGCGGCGACGAGCTCGACGGGCGCGCCGAGCACCTTGCCCCCCATCTCGTCGATGGCGATCTGCGCCGCCACCGCCGAGCCGCGGCCGGTGAAGTCGGAATAGATCCCCGACAGGTCGTTGAGGATGCCGACCTTGACCACTCCGTCGCTGACCTTGTCGGCGGCGAGAGCCCCCGTGGCCAGAGCGGCGAGCGACAGCCCGAGGGCGCACCCGATGACACGCGACCGCATGATACCCGCCTCCTTGTGAATTGTCTGAACGACGCGCCACCGCCTCAGAGCATGATTGACTTGATTGATAATCCCATCCGCGACCTCATCCTGAGGCGTCAGTCGATCTCAGATCGACCGACCTCGAAGGAGGGCACCAGAAATCACCGTGACGTCTGGGACCCTCCTTCGAGGTTCCTTTCAGTCGCACCTCAGGATGCGGTCGCGGATGGGATCGAATGGACAACTCGATACTGTTCCTTCCAGGCCGAAAGCGCCTCAGGGATCACACCCCGAGCAGCCGCCCGACTTCCTCCTCCCGCGCCGCGACCTCGTCCGCCGCGATCTCCGCGGCGATGCGGCCGTGCTCGACCACGTAGTGGCGGTCGGCGAGGTGGCGGGCGAAGTGGAAGTTCTGCTCGACCAGCACGATGGTGAAGCCGCGGCTCTTGAGCAGCGCCACGGCGCGCCCCAGCGCCTCGACGATGACCGGCGCCAGCCCCTCGGTGATCTCGTCGAGGAGCAGGATCCGGGCGCCGGTCGTGAGGATGCGCCCGAGCGCCAGCATCTGCTGCTCGCCGCCCGAGAGGCGACCGCCATAGCTGTCGGCACGCTCGGCGAGGTTGGGGAAGAGCGCCAGCACCTCGTCGAGCGGCAGGCCGCCCTCGCCGAGCCGCGGCAGCAGGGTCAGGTTCTCGCGGGTGGTCAGGGTGCGGTAGACGCCGCGCTCCTCCGGGCAGTAGCCGAGGCCGAGACGGGCGATGCGGTGGGGCGGCAGCCGGATCGCCTCCTGCCCCCGCACCCGCACCGAGCCGGCGCGCCGATCGGTCAGGCCGAGGATCGCCCGGAGCGTCGTGGTGCGCCCGGCGCCGTTGCGGCCGATCAGCGTCACGCACTCGCCCTCGCGCACCGTGAGGTCGATGCCGTGCAGCACGTGGCTCTCGCCGTACCAGGCCTGGAGGCCGCGCGTCTCGAGAACGGTCTCAGGCATGCCCGCCCCCCAGATAGGCGGCGCGCACCGCCGGATCGGTCGAGACGGCGGCGTAAGCGCCCTCCGCCAGGATCTCGCCGCGCTGGAGCACCGTGATCGTGTCGCAGAGGTCGGCCACCACCGACATGTTGTGCTCGACCATCAGGATGGTGCGGCCGTTGGCGATGCGCCGGATCAGCCGCTTGATGCGGTCGACATCCTCGATCGCCATGCCCTGCGTCGGCTCGTCGAGGAGCAGGAAGGGCGGGTCGAGGGCGAGTGTCGTGGCGATTTCCAGGGTGCGCTTGCGCCCGTAGGAGAGATCGGCGGCCCGGGCCTCCGCCGCCTCGGCGAGGCCGACCTCGGCGAGGAGCCGCAGCGCCTCCTCGTCGAGCACCCGCAGCGTGCGGCCGGAGCGCCAGAACCGGTACTGCGTGCCGAGCCGCCGCTGCAGCGCGACCCGGACGTTGTCGCGCACCGAGAGGTTCGGGAAGATCGCCGAGATCTGGAACGAGCGCACCAGCCCACGCCGGGCGATCGCCGCCGAGCTCTCGCGGGTGATGTCCGCGCCCTCGTAGAGGATCTGCCCTTCGGTCGGCACGTGGACCTTGGTGAGCAGGTTGAACACCGTGGTCTTGCCGGCGCCGTTCGGGCCGATCAGCGCGTGGATCGCGTGCCGCCGGACCTTCAGGTCGAGCCCCCGCACCGCCCGGAAGCCACCGAACGCCTTGGTCAGCCCCCTGGTCTCGAGTGCGGTGTCGGGCACGGTACGATCCTTTGCGTCATCGCGATTCGTAGATTGTATAAAATATTCGATCGGGTCAAGCGGGCTCTGCGGGCGATCCGCTCTCTATGGCCGGCTCGGCAGGGATCGGCTCGGATGCGGGACTCGCCCCCGGGGGTCGTCAGCGCTCCGAGGGCATCGCCGCCAGATGACACCGGATCTCGGCGGCGACGATCTCCGCATGCGTCTGCGCGAGATCGTGGCCCGCCCCGGGGATGATGCGGAGGCGGGATCGCGGGAGGAGGGAGGCCAGCCGCTTCCCGACCGCCACGGGGCTGATCGGGTCGGCATCGCCCCACAGCAGCAGCGCCGGCGCCGGGATGGACGGGATCCGCGCCGACAGGTCGTCGACGGGATCGGCGATCCACGTCGCGGCGTTCGGAAAGGCCGAGGCGTAGTCCGAGCGCCAGTCGCACCCGCCCAGACCGGCCACCGGCACGCCGCCCGAGGTCACGGCCAGGACGAGGCTCCTGACCAGGGTGGGAAAGGCCAGCGCCAGCCTGATCGCCACGTAGCCGCCCATCGATTGCGCGATCAGCGCAGTCGGTTCGCGGATCTGCCCGGCCGCCAGGGAGACGAGATCGTCGATGCAACCCACCGCCGGATCGGGCGGCTCGTCACCCAGGCCTGGCCACGAGACGAACGCGCCGTCGAGGTCCGCATGGGCGGCAACGGGTTTCCAGAACGCGGCGCTGCCGCCGGCGCCGGGGAGAAACAGCGTCTTGCGCATCCGATCCCGTCCTCGCTTCCGGTGCCGGACGCGCGGGCGGTGCGACGGCGGCCCCGCTCTCCGGGCGCCATGCCCTACGTCATGGCGCGGCCGATTGGCGATAGATCTCCACCAGCGAGTGCCCGGCATGCTCGACATGGATCCGCAGCAGGTTCGCCGCTGCCACCACCTCCCCCGCCTCGCAGAGGTCCAGGATCGTGGTGTGCTCCATGTCGGCCCGGGCGACATCGCCGGAGACGGAGAGTTGCAGGCGGGTCGGCCGGTCGCAATCCTGGAGCAGGCCGGCGACGATGGCGAGCGAGCGCGGCCGGCCGGCATGGCGCAAGAGGCCGAGGTGGAAGCGCCGGTTCAGCTCGCCCCAGGTCTCGACCGTGCCGGCCTTCAGCGCGGCGCTGTACTCCTCGCGCAAGGCGCGCAAGTCCGAAAAATCGTCCGGCGTCAGGTGGCGGGCCGAGAGGATCAGCAATTGCGGCTCGAGGGAGACGCGGAGCTGGAACACGTCCTCGATCTCCTCGACCGAGAGCCCGGTGACCACCGCGCCGCGATGCGGCGCGATCCTGACGAGGCCGGAGGCCTCCAGTTGCAGCAGCGCCTCCCGGATCGGGATCCGGCTGATGCCGAACTCCTCCGCCAATGCGTCCTGGCGCAGCTGGAATCCCGGCGCCAGGGCGCCCGAGAGGATGCGCTGGCGCAGGGCCTCCGCCACCGCCGCCGAGACGGTCCGGTGCCCGAGGCCCCCAGCGACGGATCGGTCTCCCCGCGCGTGCGCCGTCACGGCCATGCTCTCAACTCCACCCATCCACTCGAAGGCATATTGTATACGATCTACGGTTGGCAAGGCCGTTAGAAGGTCGGTGGGGTGCAGGCGCTGACGACCTCGCACGGAGTCGGCCCGATGCAGCGGAAGCGGTGCGGCCGGCGGCTGGAGAAGTAATAGGCGTCGCCGGGCCCGAGGATCCGGCGCTCGTCGTCCACTGTCACCTCCAGCCGCCCTGAGAGCACGATGCCGCCCTCCTCGCCGTCATGGACGAGCGGGACGCGGCCGGTGTCGGAACCGGGCTCGTAGCGTTCCTTGAGCAGTTGCAGGGCGCGGCCGAACAGGCTGTCGCCGACCTGGCGGTAGGAGATCCGGCCCTTGCCGATCTCGACCAGTTCCTCGCTGGCGTAGAACGCCTTCTCCGACCGTTCCGGGGTCAGCGAGAAGAACTCGGCGAGCCCGATCGGCACCGCGTCGAGGATGCGCTTGAGGGCGCCGACCGACGGGTTGGTCTGGCCCGACTCGATCAGCGAGATGGTGGAGTTGACCACCCCGGCGCGCTTGGCCAGCGCCCGCTGCGACAGGCCGTGCAGGAGGCGCACGTGGCGCAGGCGCGCCCCCACCTCGTCGTTGGTCACGCCGGCTCCCCTGTTGAGGCTGTTGCGGATCGGGCAACACCTTAATCATGCAGCGAGACGTTTCAAAGGGTTGCAGGGGATCAGAAAAGGACTTGTTGCCCTTGCCGGAACGGTCTTGTCTGGCGGCCACCGCGCCCCAGAAGGACCCGACCATGAACGCCCATCCGCCGCGCCTGAACCGCCCGAGCCTCGACGCCTACTGGATGCCGTTCACGGCCAACCGCCAGTTCAAGGCCGCGCCGCGCCTCCTCGTCGCCGCCGAGGGCATGCACTACACCGCCGACGATGGCCGCACCGTGCTCGACGGCACCGCCGGCCTGTGGTGCGTCAATGCCGGCCACGGCCGCCGGCGGATCGCCGAGGCCGTCGAGCGCCAGCTCAGCACCCTCGACTACGCGCCCTCGTTCCAGATGGGCCACCCGATCGCCTTCGAGTTCGCCGAGCGCCTCGCGGCCCTCGCGCCCGGCGGCGCCCTCGACCGGGTGTTCTTCACCGGCTCCGGCTCGGAATCGGTCGATACCGCGCTCAAGATCGCGCTGGCCTACCAGCGCGCCATCGGCCAGGGCACGCGGACCCGGGTGATCGGGCGCGAGCGCGGCTATCACGGCGTCGGCTTCGGCGGCATCTCGGTCGGCGGCCTCGTCAACAACCGCCGGATGTTCCCGCTGCTGCCGGGCGTCGACCACCTGCGCCACACCCACGATCTTAGCCAGAACGCCTTCGTGCAGGGCCAGCCCGAGCACGGCGCCGACCTCGCCGACGACCTCGAGCGGCTGGTGGCGCTCCACGGCGCCGAGACGATCGCGGCGGTGATCGTCGAGCCGGTGGCCGGCTCGACCGGCGTGCTGGTGCCGCCGAAGGGGTATCTCGAGCGCCTGCGCGAGATCGCGACCCGCCACGGCATCCTGCTGATCTTCGACGAGGTCATCACCGGCTTCGGCCGCCTCGGCGCACCCTTCGCCACCGATTTCTTCGGCGTGACGCCCGACCTCGTCACCACCGCGAAGGGCCTGACCAACGGCACGATCCCGATGGGCGCGGTCTTCGCCACGCGGGCGGTGCACGACGCGCTGATGCACGGGCCGGAGGGCGCGATCGAGCTGTTCCACGGCTACACCTATTCGGGCCACCCGGTCGCCTGCGCGGCCGGCCTCGCCACCCTCGAGATCTACGCCGAGGAAGACCTGCTCACCCGCACCACGCAGGTCCAGGCGCAGTGGCACGAGGCGATGCACGGCTTGCGCGACTGCCCGCATGTGATCGACATCCGCACCATCGGCCTCATCGCGGGCATCGAGCTCAAGTCGCGCGACGGGGCCCCGGGAGCCCGGGCCTACGACGTCTTCACCGATTGCTTCGAGAAGGGCCTGCTCATCCGCGTCACCGGCGACATCATCGCCCTGTCGCCGCCGCTGATCGCGGAGCGGGAGCACATCGACACGATGGCCTCGATGCTGGGCGAGGCGCTGCGGCGGGCGGCGTAAGGCTCTCACCCCTCGACCTGAACACGGACGCTCGTCCCGCCCTCCCCGTCATTCCGGGGCCGCGAAGCGGAGCCCGGAATCCAGAACCGCAGGTGAATCAGACTGGAGCGGCACGCGTCCGCTTCGTTCTCCCACACCTGTGTGTCTGGATTCCGGGCTCTCGCCTGCGGCGAGCCCCGGAATGACGATGGAGGGCGCGATGGAGCTCGGCCTCAATCCAGAGAACCGGAATCTCGAAACGATCATGAACACCATCGGACACTTCGTCGGCGGCAGCAAAGTGGCGGGCCGCTCGGGCCGTACCGCGCCGGTCTTCAACCCGGCGACCGGCGAGCAGTCGGCCATCGTCGCGCTCGCCAGCGCCGACGAGGTCGGGGCGGCGGTGGCGGCCGCCCGCGCCGCCTTCCCGGCCTGGGCCGCGACACCACCGCTCCGCCGTGCCCGCATCCTCAACAAGTTCCTCCGCCTGCTCGAAGAGCGCATCGACGACCTCGCCGCGGTGATCACCGCCGAGCACGGCAAGGTCCTGTCCGACGCCAAGGGCGAGATCCAGCGCGGCATGGAGGTGGTGGAATTCGCCACCGGCGCGCCGCAGCTCCTCAAGGGCGAGATCACCGAGAATGTCGGCACGCGGGTCGACAGCAGCTCGCTGCGCCAGCCGCTCGGAATCGTGGCCGGCATCACGCCGTTCAACTTCCCCGCCATGGTGCCGATGTGGATGTTCCCGGTGGCGCTCGCCTGCGGCAACTGCTTCGTGCTGAAGCCCTCGGAACGCGATCCCTCCGCCGCGCTGGTGATGGCCGAGTGGCTGAAGGATGCCGGGCTGCCCGACGGCGTGTTCACGGTGGTGCAGGGCGACAAGGAGGCGGTGGACGCCCTGCTGCATCACCCCGACATCGCTGCCGTGAGCTTCGTCGGCTCGACGCCGATCGCCAAGACCATCTACGAGACCGCGGCGCGGACCGGAAAGCGGGCGCAATGCCTCGGCGGGGCCAAGAACCACATGGTGGTGATGCCCGATGCCGACATGGATCAGGCGGTCGACGCCCTGATGGGCGCCGCCTACGGCTCGGCCGGCGAGCGCTGCATGGCGATCTCGGTGGCGGTGCCGATCGGCGAGGAGACCGCCGACCGGCTGATCGCGAAGCTGGTGCCGAAGGTGCGGGCGCTGAAGGTCGGCCCCGGCACCGACCCGGAGGCCGAGATGGGGCCGCTCGTCACGGCACAGCACCGCGACAAGGTGAAGGGGTACATCGATCGCGGCGTGGCCGAGGGCGCCGAGCTGGTGGTCGACGGTCGCGGCCTGACGCTCCAGGGCTACGAGAACGGCTACTTCGTCGGCGGCACCCTGTTCGACCGCGTGACACCCGAGATGACCATCTACAAGGAGGAGATCTTCGGGCCGGTGCTGGCGGTGGCCCGCGCGCCGGACTACGAGACCGCCGCCCGGATGATCAACGAGCACGAATTCGGCAACGGCACCGCGATCTTCACCCGTGACGGCGATGCGGCGCGGGAATTCGCCCACCAGATCCAGGTCGGGATGGTCGGCATCAACGTGCCGATCCCGGTGCCGATG
>JAEWKL010000361.1 GCA_023386115.1 Pseudomonadota bacterium | reverse complement strand
GCCTGCAGCGGTGCCGCGATGCCGCGGGCGAAGGCGAAGGCCAGCAAGGCCGCGATGGCCGCCAGCATCCCGCCGAGGCCGGCGAACCAGACCAGCGAGGCCCGGACGGGCGCCGCCAGCGCCTCCTCCGGCACGCCCACGGCGACGCGCCAATCCGGCACCCCGGCCCGCGCATAGGCGATGAAGAACGGATCGCCCTCGAGCGAGGCGCCGCGCCAGCTCCCCTCCGGCCCGGTGGCATCGCGCAGCTCGTCGGGCGCCTGCGTCCCGGTGAAGCGCTCCGGCGCCCGGGTGCGGGTGAGCACCCGATGGTCGCGGTCGACGACGCTCAGCACCCAGGCCTTCGGCACGCCTCCCGAGGCGAGCACGTCGCGGATCCGCGAGGTCGGCAGGGAGAAGGACAGGAGGTAGAGCACCGCGTCGCCGCCGCGGCGCATCACCGGTACCGTCACCCGGAAGCGCCCCTCGACCACGCCCGAGACCGCCGGACGGCCGTTCAGCGCGCTGGCATCGGCCGCGTCGAGGCGTTCCGCCATCGGCTCGGCGCCGACGTCGATCAGGCGCCGCCCGTCCGGGTCGCGCAGGGTCGCCGGCAGGCCGCTGCGGCGAAACAGCTCCTGCATCTGCTCGCGGAACGCCGTCACGTCGCCGCGCTGGAGCGCGTTGGAGAGGCTCAGCGCCTCCAGGGTGGCGACGAGGCTCGCGACCTCGCGGTCGACCGCCGCCGCCTCCATGCGGGCGCGGCCCAGGGCGTCCGCCTCCAGGCGCTCGCGGGCGGTGTTGGCAAATTGCCACAGCACCACGCCGCCGAAGATCAGGATCGGCACCGCGAGGCCGAGGGCGAAGACGACCAGGCGGCGCACGATCGAGCCGGGACGCGGGCGCCCCGTCACGGGATTCGGCGCAGGGGTGGGGGCAGGCCCCGGCGGGGCCGCTTGGGCCTGCATCGGCATGGGGGATACGGTCCTATTCGCCGGGCGCGACGTAGAGTCCCCCACCAGCACCCAAGAATTCCGCCGATTTTTGGGCCATGCCGGCCGTCCGCTCCGCTTCGCTCAAGGGTGTGGCCTCGCCGACCACGGCGCTCGCCGCCGCCATCGCCAGGACGTCGGCGCGCAGGTCCTGGGTGATCTTCATCGAGCAGAATTTCGGCCCGCACATCGAGCAGAAATGCGCGACCTTGTGGGCGTCCTGCGGCAGGGTCTCGTCGTGATAGGCCCGTGCCGTGTCCGGATCGAGGGAGAGGTTGAACTGGTCCTCCCAGCGGAAGTCGAACCGGGCCCGCGACAGGGCGTCGTCGCGCACTTGTGCGGCAGGATGGCCCTTGGCGAGGTCGGCGGCATGCGCCGCGATCTTGTAGGTGACGACGCCGGTCTTCACGTCGTCGCGGTTCGGCAGGCCGAGATGCTCCTTCGGGGTGACGTAGCAGAGCATCGCGGTGCCGAACCAGCCGATCATCGCCGCGCCGATGCCGGAGGTGATGTGGTCGTAGCCCGGTGCCACGTCGGTGGTGAGCGGGCCGAGCGTGTAGAACGGCGCCTCGCCGCACTCGGCGAGCTGCTTCTCCATGTTGGCCTTGATCTTGTGCATCGGCACGTGGCCGGGGCCCTCGATCATCACCTGGCAGCCCTTGGCGTGGGCGACCTTCGTCAGGTCGCCCAGGGTCTCCAGCTCGGCGAACTGCGCCGCGTCGTTGGCATCGGCGATCGAGCCCGGGCGCAGGCCGTCGCCGAGGGAGAACGACACGTCGTAGGCCCGGCAGATGTCGCAGATCTCCTCGAACCGCTCGTAGAGGAACGATTCGCGGTGCCCGGCGAGGCACCAGCGCGCCATGATCGACCCGCCGCGCGAGACGATGCCGGTGACGCGCCGGGCGGTGAGCGGCACGTGGGCGAGGCGTACGCCCGCATGGATGGTGAAGTAATCCACCCCCTGCTCGGCCTGCTCGATCAGCGTATCGCGAAACACCTCCCAATCGAGCTTGAGCGGATCGCCGCCGACCTTCTCGAGCGCCTGGTAGATCGGCACCGTGCCGATCGGCACCGGCGCGTTGCGCAGGATCCAGCCGCGGATGTTGTGGATGTTGCGCCCCGTCGAGAGGTCCATGACCGTGTCGGCGCCCCAGCGGATCGCCCACACCATCTTCTCGACCTCCTCGGCGGCCGAGGAGGTCACGGCCGAGTTGCCGATATTGGCGTTGATCTTGACGAGGAAGTTGCGGCCGATCGCCATCGGCTCGAGCTCGGTGTGGTTGATGTTGGCCGGGATGATCGCCCGCCCGCGCGCCACCTCGGCGCGCACGAAGTCCGGCGTGATGAAGGGCGGGATGCTCGCCCCGAAGCTCTCGCCGTCGGCGAGCTTGTCCGCGGCCCCCGCCAGCATCGCCTCGCGGCACAGGTTCTCCCGGTGCGCGACGTAGATCATCTCCTCCGTGACGATCCCGGCGCGGGCGAACTCGTACTGGGTGACCCTCTGGCCCGGGGCGCCCCGGCGCACGGTGCGGGCGGCCGGGCACGGCGCCACCAGCCTGTCCGCGCTGGCAAAGCCGTTATCCTCCGGCTTCACCGCCCGGGGAGCGACCGCCCCATAGCCGCGGCCCGCGATCCAGGCCGCGCGGATCTCCGGCAGCCCGGCCGCGAGGTCGATGCGCGCGCCGGTCTCCGTGTAGGGGCCGGACGGGTCGTAGACCCGCACCGGGGCCTCGCCCGGATCGGAGAGCGCGATCTCCCGGTAGGGCACACGAAGGTCGGGGCGCCCCTTGGGCGAGGCGTAGGCCTTGACCGAGCCGGCGATCGGCCCCGTGGTGACGCTTTGCGGCAGGTCTTTCGGAAGGTCTTGCGCGAGGATGGGTGCGTTCATGGATCTCTCCCGGGGAGACGATCCGGCCTCGGGGCGCGAGGACGCACGGGTCACGTCGGTCATGGCAGGTTCCCGTCCCTCCGCCGGTACGAACCGGATCAGGTTCAAGGGTCAGGACGCACGCTCGTCCAATCTCAGCCCCTGTCGGCGGGGCTCCCCTCGGTCACGGGACGACTGTCCGGCGGGGCGCGAGGTTTGTCAATCGCAGGGGCGACGGCGCTGCGGCATCCCGGCCCGACCTTGAAACGCCCGGGCGCCACGGCCCAGATACGGGGGAACTGCCCCGCCTGATAGGAGCTGGCCTTGGGACGCCGAGAGCGGCGCTGGCGCGACGACGACCCCTCGACCCACGACCCCCATGCCCGCGCACCGGCGATCTGCCCGCTCTGCGAGCGGCCGATCCCGCCCGGCGCCCGCCAGAGCAAGCATCACCTGACGCCGAAGCTGAAGGGCGGCAACCATGGCGAGACGGTGCAGCTGCACCAGATCTGCCACTCGGCGATCCATGCCCGCCACAGCGAGGCCGAGCTGGCGCGCCGCCTCAGCGACGTCGAGAGCCTGCGCGCCGAGCCGGAGATCGCCCGCTTCCTCGCCTGGGTGCGCACCAAGCCGGACGATTTCCACACCGCGACGCGCCTGACCCGGACGCGGCGGGAGGCGAAGCGGAGCGCCCGGTAGCGGCCGCAACATCGTCGACGAGACGGTGAATCCGCGGTTGCGAGTCCTTGCGCGATTCGACGGGCCGATCCCGCCGCGATCTTTACGCCTCCCTGCGAGCCTTAGGCCTCGCCCGTGGAGACGCCGATGTCCGCCCGCCCCAGCACCGAACCCGCCCTCTCGGTCCGGCCGGACGATCCGGTGCGCCCGCGCGCCGCGCCGGAGGCGGGCCGCCTCGCCTGGGTCGACGTCGCCAAGGGCCTCTGCATCATCCTGGTGGTGATGATGCACTCCACCCTCGGGACCGGCGAGGCGATGGGGGCCGAGGGCTTCATGCATCACGTCGTGGACTTCGCCAAACCGTTCCGGATCCCCGACTTCTTTCTCCTGTCGGGCCTGTTCGTCGGCCGCGTGATCGACCGCGACTGGCGGCTCTTCGCCGACCGGCGCATCGTCCACTTCGCGTATTTCTACCTGCTGTGGCTGGTGCTCCAATCGGCGGTGAAATACGGCCAGATCACCGACGGGGCGGGCCCCGGCGCGTTCCTCGCCCATCTCGCCTACGGGCTGATCGAGCCCTACTCGACCCTGTGGTTCATCTACCTGCTGGCGGTGTTCTCGGTCGCCGTGAAGCTGCTGCGCCGGGTCCCCGGCCCGGCGCTGCTGGCCGGCGCCGCCCTGCTGCAGCTCGTCCCCGTCCAGACCGGCTCGACCCTGATCGACGAGTTCTGCGCCCGCTTCGTCTACTTCCTCGCCGGATACCTCTTCGCGGCCCGCATCTTCTCCCTGGCCGACTGGGTGCGGGCCCGGGCCGGCCTCGCGCTCGCCGGCCTCGCCGCCTGGGCGCTGATCGAGGGCGCCCTGGTCTTC
>JAEWKL010000235.1 GCA_023386115.1 Pseudomonadota bacterium | reverse complement strand
GCCGAGAGCGTCGCGCCGATGCCGCCGCTCGATCCGCGGCGGATCGCCGACGAGGTACTGCGGACCCTCGACCATCGCGTCGTCGCGATGCGCGAGCGGATGGGGCGGAGGTAGCTATGGCGCTCGTCAAGGCCACCATCACCACCGAGCATTCGGGCGCCGTGTTTTCCGTGATGTTCAATCCGGAGGAATACGCGGTCAATCAGGACAATACTTTCGCGTCACAGAGCATTCCCGGCCTCAGCGGTCCGGTCATTCAGTTCGCGCACGGAGGATCGCGCACGCTCGACGTGGAATTGCTGTTCGATACCTATGAACAGCAGAGGGACGTGCGGCAGGAAACCGAGAAGCTGCTCAAGCTGATGCGGATCGACCCGGAGCTGCACGCCCCGCCGATCCTGAGGGTCGAGTGGGCATCGCTGCAGTTCCGCTGCGTGCTGACCCGCGCCAACCAGCGCTTCATCCTGTTCCTCGCCGATGGGCGGCCGGTCCGGGCGCGCGTCACGACGAGCTTCCAGGAATTCATCGACCCCGAGCGCGAGGCCAAGGAGGTGAGCCGCCAGACCGCGGACTACACCAAGCTTCACATGGTGGCGCAGGGCGAGACGCTGAGCGCGATCGCCGGCCGGAAATACGGCGATCCGCGGCTGTGGCGGGTGCTGGCCGTGGCCAACGGCATGGACGATCCCTTCGACCTTCGGGCCGGCCGCGCCCTCGTCGTCCCCGCCATCCCCTATGTCGACGCCGAGACCGGGGAGCTCGTCACGTGATGGGCGCCTATCCCCAATACGCCCCGGAATACGCGCTCAGGATCGACGACGCGCCGATCCCGGCGGCCCTGCGCGGCTGCATCGCCAGCCTCACCTACGAGGATGGCATCGACGGCGCCGACAGGGTCGAGATCACGATCGCCAATCCCTCCCTCGTCTGGCTCGACCATCCGCTGCTCGCCGTCGACCAGCCCCTGTCGCTCGCCATCGGCTATGCGGGCGAGGCGCTGGAGGAGGTCTTCACCGGCGAGATCACCGGCGTCGCCCCGAGCTTCCCGTCCGGCGGCATGCCGATGATCACCGTCACCGCGCACGACTTCCTGCAGCGGCTGACGCACGGGACCAAGGACCGCGGCTTCAGGGTCAGCATTCCGAGCATCGGCAACTTCCCGCTGCCGGACCCGCTGGTCGCCGCCATCGTCAGCGGGACCAACGCGCTGATCCCCGACATCGACCCGATCGGCGGGGCGCTCTCGACGCTGGTGTCGCTCGCGACGTTCCTCAGCTTCCCGCAATTCGCCCAGAAATCGGTCAGGCTTCAGACATCGGAGAGCGACTTCGACTTTCTGAAGCGCGTATCGCGGGAGAACGGCTGGGAGATCTTCATCGATCATTCGGCCGAGCCCAAGGGCCGCGTGCTGCGCTTCCAGTTCCTGCTGCAGGACTATTCGGCGAGCGTCGAGCTTGACTGGGGATCCTCGCTGATCGAGTTCACCCCGCGGCTGACGACCGTCGGCGACATCTTCGGGGTCAGCGCGCGCGTCTGGGTCGACAGCATCGGCGTCGAGTTCGTGATCATCGTCTCCTGGGACTATGACCGCGCCTCGCTCGACGTCCAGATCTACCCGAACCTGGTCGGCCAGATCGACGACCTGATCGGGCCGGCGAACGCCAAGAAGACCCTCACGGTCAAGCCGACCGGCTACGCCACCGCACCGCGCAAGATACTCGGCGAGCTGCTGCCGCGCCTCAACGGCCGGCAGACCGGCCGCGGCAGCGCGATCGGCGACCCGCGGATCAAGTCCGCCAAGGTGTGCCGGCTCGGCAATCTCGGCGGCCAGTTCGGCGGGCTCTATCGCATCACCTCCGCGAGCCACACCTTCGATTCCAGCGGCTACCGCACCTCCTTCGAGGCCCGCAAGGAGGTCTGGTTCGGTTCAGTACCCCTGCCTTTCTCCGCTCCAAACTACCGGCCGCTCACCGGCCAGTTCGCACGCTGAAGGAGGTCGCGTCATGAGCCAGTCGGTCAGGCAGCTCGCGGGCGTCGCGGACGGACCGCTCCCGGAGGAGTTCGCGATCGCGCCGGGTGTCGTCACGAACAACGTCGACATGATCGCCGAGGGCCGCGTGCAGGTGCATATCGCGTCGGCGCCGGGCATCGATCCGTGGGCGCGGCTGTCGAGCGTCGGCGGGGGCTCCGGCCGCGGCTTCTACTGGGTGCCGCAGCTGCACGACGAGGTGCTCGTCGCCTTCGCGCAGAACGATCCGAACTCGGCCTACGTGCTCGGCGGGCTGTGGAGCACGCTGTCCCGGCCGCCCTCGCTCGTGCCGGTCGAGGCGCCGACCAAGCGCGTGATCAAGACCGGCGTCGCCGCCGGCATCGGCCACGAGATCGAGTTCGACGACGCCCTGCAGTCGATCTCGATCACCACCTCGACGATGCAGAAGGTCACGCTCGACCCTCTCGCCATCACGTTGAGCAACCTCGCCGGGACGCTCAAGATCTCGCTCGACAACACGACCCAGTCGATCTCGATCCAGGCCGTCAACAGCATCGACCTCAAGGCGGCCGAGATCTCGCTGACCGGTGCGTCGGTCGCGATCAAGGCCGGCAGTGTCTCCGTCACGTCGGCCGGGCCGTGCACGGTCACCGGCCTTCCGATCAAGCTGAATTGAGGAGGCCGGCATGCCGTTCGCTGCGCGCGTCGGGGACCCGACCGGCCATCCCGGCGTCATCGTCGGGCCGGGCGTCCTGACGGTCCTGATCGGCGGCCTGCCGGCCGCCGTCCAGGGCGACATGCATGGCTGCACCATGCCGCCGCCGGCGGGGCCGCATCCGCCGAGCCCGATCGCCAAGGGCAGCCTGACGGTGCTGATCGGCGGGCGGGGTGCCGCGCGGGTCGGCGACCTGTCCGGCTGCGGCTCGCCGATCCTCGCCGGCATGCCGCTCGTCGAGATAGGCGGCTGAGATGCCCGATCCGGCGCGCGCCTTCCTCGGATGCGGATGGGCCTTCCCCCCGGCGGTCGCCGGGCGCGACGTCGCCATGGCGGCCTACGAGGAGGACATCCGCCAGGCAGTGCTGATCATCCTCGGCACCGACCGGGAGGAGCGCGTGATGCGGCCCGACTTCGGCGCCGGCCTCTCCTCCTTCCTGTTCGAGCCGATCGGCGTCGGACTCGCCGAGCGGCTGCGCATGCGGGTGCTCGAGGCGCTGGTCGATTGGGAGGCGCGCATCATCGTCGAGCAAGTCTTGGTCGCGCCGATGACCGGGCAGACGCCGGAAGCGGCCGTGCCCGACGATTTCCGGCCGGTCCCGTCCGGCGCGGCGCTGCTCGTCTCGATCGAGTATCGCGTGCGGGCGACCAACGCGGTCCGCAACCTCGTCTTCCCCTTCTACCTGGACGAGGGCCGCTAGCATGACCATCTGGCCCGCCTCCGTCCCGGACGAGCACGCCTTCGAGCAGGAGCTCGCCGCGCGGGCGGCCGGCTACGTTCCAGGCTGGAATCCCGGCGAGCTGGGACCGGGCCGCGCCATGACGGCGATCCTCGCGCATTACCTGCGCGCCGTCGCCGCGCGACTGGAGCAGGCGCCGGAGAAGAACGCGTTCGCCCTGCTCGACCTCGCCGGCCTCGGCCCCGCGCCGCCGCAATCGGCGCGCGCGCCGATGATCATCCGCCTGTCGAAGGACGCGGTCTCCGGAACGGCGCCGGCGGGCACGCCCGTCTCCGCGCCCCCGCCGCCCGGCCAGTCGAGCCCGATCGTGTTCGAGACCGAGCAGGCGGTCGGCCTCACGGCCGCGCGCGTGGCGCAGGTCGCGAGCCTGTGGCCGGAGCGCGACCAGTATATCGACCACACCGGCGAACTCGCGGCGGGACGGCCGGCGCGGCTGTTCGCGCGCGATCTGCTCCAGCCGATCCCCCACCGGATCTACATCGCGCACCGGACCCTGCTCGCGCTCTCCGGCGCCGTCGACCTCGCGGTCGAGATCCGCCTCGCACGGCCGAGCGCGGAGACGCTCGGGATCGACTGGCGCTACTGGGACGGCGAGGTGTGGCGCGGCTTCCTCGACTTCCCGGACGGGACGAGGGATGCCAGGGAGGACGCCCGATCCGACGACCACAGCGTCGACGGCACCGACGGGCTGCGCCGGACGGGCGTCGTCCGGTTGAGGGCGGCCTGCGCCCAGTCGGTCGAGACGGCGGTCGACGGCGTCTCCGGGTTCTGGATCCGCGGCAGCCTCGCCGAGCCCCTGCTGCCCGATCCTGACCTCGCGGCCTCGATCGACCGCTCGACCGAGCTGCCGGCGATCGAGACCATCCGCATCAGCGCGGTCTCCGTACGCCGGTTCGACGCGCAGCTCGACGTCAGTCCGATGGCCGGCCGGATCGGCGGGGGGGGCGTCCTGCTCGCCGCGACGGGCTCGATCTCCGGCATGAGCGGTCGCGTCGTCAACGAGGCCGACGAGGCTCTCCGCGGGGCAGTCGTCTCGCTTCGCCGCGCCGACGCGGACGCCGCCGTCGCGATCTCCCAGCCGACCGGCGACGACGGCTTCTTCCAGCTCGGCCTGCCGGACGCCGTGCAGGCGGGCGGCTATCTGCGCGTCACCTTCTCGGACGTGGTCGCCGAGATCGCGCTGCCGAGCCCGCTGCCCGACGCCTTTGCGCGGTCCGTGCTGACGGTTTCGCTGAAGGGCGCGACGCCCGACAAGGCCTTCGCCGACGGAACCGCGATTGATCTCTCGAAGCCGTTCCTGCCATTCGGCGCGCAGCCTCAGCCCGGCTCGACCTTCGCCTTCACGAGCGCCGAGATCTTCTCGAAGCCCGGCGCCGAAATGCGGATCTACCTGCCCCGCACCAAGGGCCCCCAGGACGTCGCTCCGCCCTCCGGCGCGAGCGCCATGCCGCATCGGCTCGCCTGGGAATACTGGAACGGCCGGGCATGGGCGCCGCTCGGAGTCGCCGGCACGCAGGTCGGCCAGACGCTCGACTTCGCCCGCTCCGAGATCGTCGACGTCGTCGTGCCCGACGACATGGAGCCGGTCAGCCTGAACGAAGTCGTGGCGCGCTGGATGCGCGTGCGGATCGTCAACGGCGGCTACGGCTACAGGCAGACGATCGTGTGGCTCGGCGTCCACGAGCAGAGCAACGAGATGACGGTGACCGTGACGCAGCCGCCGGCGCTGGCGGCTGTCGCCATGGGCTATGTCTGGCAGCACGGTCCGTTCCGTCCCGAGCGGGTGCTGACCGAGAACGACTTCGCCTTCTCCGACCGGACAGAGGAGACGACTTGGCCGGGCCGGAGCTACGAGCCCTTCACGCCGAGCGGGGACGCGGCGCCCACGCTCTATGTCGGCCTCGACGCGAGGCCGCCGGCCGACGTGCTCTCGCTGTTCCTCGACCTCGAGGAGGACCGGCTCGACCCGGTCGGCCCCTCGCTCGAATGGGAGTGCTTCGACGGTGGCGGGTGGCTCCGCCTGTCGGCGCAGGACGAGACCGGGAGCCTGCGCGCGCCCGGCATCGTCTCGCTGCTGGGCGCCGAGCGCTCCGTCGCGACGCCGCGCTTCGGCGCGCCGCTGCACTGGGTCCGCGCCCGCCTGCGGCGCAGCGA
>JAEWKL010000226.1 GCA_023386115.1 Pseudomonadota bacterium | reverse complement strand
GCGCGTCAGAGTGCGCGGCCCGGTCGTGGCGACGGTGCACCCGGACGCGCCGGCGCCCCTCGCCTACGCGTTCGGCCAGGCCCGGCGCGGGTCTATCGACCCGTGCGGGTCGACCGACCTGTGCGGGCCGACCGACCTGTGCGGGCCGACCGACCCACCCGTCCCTGGAGCGGCACCGGCCGCGGTGCCTGTCGCGGTCGAGGAGCAGCCCTATCGCCGCCGCCCCAAGCTCGTGAAAGGCGCGCCCACCGGCGGCTCGGCGGCGGAGCGCCTGAAGGCAGCGACCGGGGAAACCGGCGCGACCGCGAGCCGGCGCCTTCTGGTGAAACCGGATCCGGAGGAGGCGGCGCGGGAGATCCTGGCCTATCTTCGCCGGATCGGCGTCGTCGCGCCGCCGCTCGAACCCATGAGGCATCCATGCGCATGAGTCATCCATGCTCCTGAATTCCGACGACGTCCTGGCTCGGCTGCGCGAGCGCGGCATCGCCTACGCGCTGCACGAGCATCCGCCGGTCCTGACGGTCGAGGCGATGATGGCCGTCTGCGGCGACATCGCCGGCGCCCACACCAAGAATCTCTTCCTGCGCGACGGCAAGAAAACCTATTTCCTCGTCACGCTCCGGCACGACGCTTCCGTCGATCTCAAGGCGTTCCGCCCGGTGCTCGGTGCACGGGGCGGATTGTCCTTCGCCAGCGCCGAATCGTTGCGCGAGCAGCTCGGCGTCGAGAGCGGCGCCGTCTCGGCCCTGGCCGCCCTCAACGCGGCGCCGGACCGCGTGAGATTGTTTCTCCAGGACAGCCTGCTCGACGAGCCGCGGATCAACGTCCATCCGCTGGTGAACACCCGGACCCTCACCCTCGCCCCGGCCGACCTCGTCGCCGTCCTGCGGGACGACGGGCACGACGTGACGCCGTTCGCCCTGCCGGAGGGGCGGGCGGAGGCGTGATCTCAGATCCGACTGCGCCGGCGCGCCCCGTCTTCCGTCTGTCGGCCCGTCCACGAGAGAAGCCCCGCCGTGGCGGGGGCCGGGCGGGGCGGAAAGTCGAGGTCCAGAGGTCGGAACCTTAGCGCCGGTCGTGCCGCCGGCGCATCCTCCATTTGCAGGAGGGATCAGGCGTGCGGGCGGGCCCGGCGCCGCGGCATCGCCCGCGCCGGCGCGGCCGGTGCGCAACGCTGCCAGCCCCAATGGTCGTAGGCGGTCGCGGCGCGCGACTCGCACCAGCCCTGCCGGCGCAGGGACGCGGCGTAGCGGTCGCGGTCCTCGCAGGCCTGGTTGGCGAGCGGCGAGGCCGGCAGGGCGCAGGCCGCATCGGCCCGCTGCCACCGGGCGACCGCGTCCTCCGCGGCGAGAACCGGACCGGCACCCGCGGCCAGCAGGGTGAGGACGAGGAGCGAACGCAGGAGCGACATCACGCGGGCCTTCGGTGGAGTGCAGGGTGATCGATGACCGATGATCGTGGCAGCGATCGGACGGATCCGCGCAGTCTCGTCAAGCAGAATCCCGTTATCGCCATCAGGCTTAATCCTTCCGGACGAGATGTTCCGGGGTCTGGACTGTCCCCCGGCGGCGCGAACGAGGCGGATCGGCGCCGTCCTCGCCTCGTCGCCCGCCCCGTCACCCGCCTGACCGTCCCGCCGCGCTGTGCCGCCGACGCCCTCGCCAGCGCCGCAATCCTGTGCTCAAAGGGCCCCGACCTCACCCAGACGAGCTCTCCCAGACCCATGCTGCGCCGCCTCTACGAGTGGATCCTCGCCCTCGCCGCGCGCCCCTCGGCTCCCTACGCGCTCGGCGCGGTCTCCTTCGCCGAGAGCTCGTTCTTCCCGATCCCGCCGGACGTGATGCTCGTCCCGATGGCGGTGACCCGGCCCGAGAAGGCCTGGACCTACGCGCTTATCGCGACGCTGACCTCGGTCGTCGGCGGGATCGCCGGCTACGCCATCGGGGCGTTGCTCTACGATTCGCTCGGCGCCTGGCTCTTCCATCTCTACGGGCTCGACAAGGGGGCCGACGCCTTCCGGGAGGCCTACGCGCATTACGGCCACTGGGTGATCCTGCTCAAAGGCCTCACCCCGATCCCCTACAAGCTGGTCACCATCACGTCGGGCTTCGCCGGCTACGATCTGTTCTGGTTCATCCTGCTGTCGCTGGTCACCCGGGGCGCACGGTTCTTCATCCTGGCGGGGCTCGTCGGTCGCTACGGCGTCGGCATCCGCACCATCCTCGACCGGCACCTGAACGCGGTGGCGGCGGTGGTCGTGGCAGTCGGCGTGCTCGGCTTCGTCGGATTCCGCTACCTGTTCTGAAGGCATGCGCATGGCCCGGACTTCCACGGTTCACGCCCTCACCGCTCCCCGGCCGGCGGCCCTCCTGGTGCTCGCCGGCGCCGCCGCCACGGTGGGCGGCGCACTGATCTTCCAGCATGGCCTCGGCTACGTGCCGTGCAAGCTCTGCCTGACCGAGCGCCAGCCCTACTACCTCGCCCTGCCGCTGCTCGCCGCCGCCCTGCTGCTGCCGCGCCGCCTCGCCTCCTGGCTGCTGGCGCTGGTGGCGCTGATCTTCCTGGTCGGGGCCGGGCTCGGCGCCTACCACGCCGGGGCCGAGTGGGGCTTCTGGCCGGGTCCGAGCGATTGCGGCGGCGGGGCCGGACCGGCGCCGGCCGGCGTCAACGACTTCCTCAAGGCCCTCGAGAGCACCCGCCCGGTGGATTGCACCGCGGCGGCCTGGCGCTTCCTCGGGATCTCGCTCGCCGGCTACAACGCCGTGATCGCCCTCGTCCTGGCGGCTTTCGCCGGCATCGCGGCCCTGCGGGGCCTGCGCCGCGGCTGACCCGTCAGCGCTTCGGCTTCATCACCGTCGGCTCGGCGAGGAGCGCGGCCAGGCGCTCGGAATCGAGGGCCGGCTCGGCCTTCTTGACCTCCTTCTTCGGCATCGGCTTGGGCTCGACCTTCGCCAGCCGGGCCATCCTGGCGGCGGGCGGCGTCGGCACGATCGAGCCGGTGGTGACCGGCTCGTCCAGGGGCGCGGCCTTGACCGCGGCGACCAGCCGGGGTGGTTGCGGCGGGTCGCGGTCAAGCTGCGCCGAGCAGACGGCGCACACCGTGGCGAAGCCGAGGCCGGCGATCATCGCGAGGGTGAGGTTGGTACGCAGGGACACGGTCGGATACTCAGGAACGGTTGACCATCGCCGAGCCTAGGCGCCGACCCCTTAATGATCTCCTCGGCGTCTCGGCGATACCGTTCAGGATTCACATACCAAACCGGCGAAGCCGGTCGAACCTGGCAGAGCTTGACGACTTGCCTCCGGGATCCGGAGGACGACCGATGTTCTTTACCATGACGGCGGCGATCGGCGGGGCGCTGGCCGCTGCTGCCTGGTCGATCCAGGATGGTCCGACGATCGCGGCGCTCGTCGCGGGAGCGGCCGGCGTCGCGAATGCCGCAGCCGCAGCGATCCTGGTGGCCCAGGTCGACCGGCGCGCGACGGCGACCGGGCCGGAGGCCGGCACGAAGCCGGCAGCCGACGACATCCCGCGCCTGCGGCGGCGGCGCATCGCGCCGTTCGCCCCGGCGCGGTGAGCGCAAACGCCAGTCGGCTCCGCATCATTCCGCCGGCCGTGTCGGCCGGTGCCGAAGCGGTCACCGGTTCGGCGACAAAAATGAGGAAAAAACAAAAAGCCAAGCAGAGTTGCCCTGTGCAACTCTGCTAAGACCAGCTCTGCTAAGACCGCCGCGCCTTCGAACGAACTCGAAGGCGCCGGCTCAGCCCGAACTGGCGTCGGCGCTGAGACGCCGGACGCTTCCGCATCGACGTGTCGATGCGGAAGCGCGAGGGTATAAGACCATGTGACGGGCGGCCCGCGACCGGCGCGGAAATTGGGCCGCTCAATCCTTGATCTTGGACCAAGCCATCTTCAGAGCACTCGCCGCCGTCACGTCATCGAGAGCGTCCAACCGAATTTGCGTGCTCCCTCGTTCGCCCCAACTGCCTTTGACCGGCTCGAAGACACCTGGCTCGGCCGCAGCCAGCACGTCTTGCTGCTCGGGGCTGAGCTTCACCATGCCCCAGGCCTTGTCTGGATAGCCGAGGGTCGCAAAGACCTTTCCGCCTCTCCGGAAGTCGCGATGCCCCGCGTTGGACCCTTCGACGGCGTTCGGCATGCTCAAGGCGATTGCGCCAAATTCATCGGCCGTCAAATTCATCGGCCGTCATGGCGAGCATCCGTCCTGGCGAGCATCCGTCCTGGACGGCGACACGATGCTCGTGATCGCGTCCGATTTCCACCCTCGGCGATCCTCTGCACGGCCGAACCGGCCGGCATGTGACATCGACCGGTCCGGAACCGCGTCAGAGCCCCTCGGTTGACGCTCGCTCGAAGAGAGAGGACCCGAGAGACGCGCGTGCGAGAGACCACCCCCCGTCCCGCCCTCCGCTCCGAGCTCGTCCGGCGGTCTCGCCGCGTGCGACCGGCGCACCTCGCCGTCACGCTGCTCCTGCCGGCGCTTCTGGCCGCCGGCGCCGCGCAGGCGGCCGGGATCGGTTCGGGCGGCGGCCCGTCCGAGGTCGTGCTGGTCGTCCAGATCGTGCTGCTCCTCACCGTCGGGCGCCTGCTCGGCGAGGCGATGCTGCGCGTCGGGCAGCCGGCGGTGATGGGCCAGCTCACCGCCGGCATCCTGCTCGGCCCCTCCTTCCTCGGTGCGGCCTGGCCGGAGGCGCAACATTGGCTGTTTCCGCCGGGCCGCGACCAGAAGGCGCTCCTCGACGGGATCGCCCAGCTCGGCATCCTGCTCCTCCTGCTCATGACGGGGATGGAGACCGACCTCGCCCTGGTGCGGAAGGTCCGTCGCGCGGCGCTCAGCGTCTCGGTCACCGGCGTCGCGGTGCCGTTCGGCTGCGGCTTCCTCCTCGGGCAGTTCTTGCCCGAGGCGATGCTGCCGCATCCGGAGCTGCGCCTCGTCACCGCGCTCTTCCTCGGCACGGCCCTCGCGATCTCCTCCGTCAAGATCGTCGCCATGGTGGTGCGCGAGATGGATTTCCTGCGACGCAATGTCGGACAGGTCATCGTCGCCTCGGCGATCATCGACGACACGATCGGCTGGGTGATCATCGCGGTCATCTTCAGCCTGGCACAGGCCGGCACCATCGACCTGTGGGAGGTCGGCCGCAGCCTCGCCGGCACCCTGGTCTTCCTCGGGATCAGCCTCACGGTCGGGCGCCGCCTCGTCTTCCTGCTGATCCGCTGGGCCAACGACTCCCTGCAGAGCGAGGCCGCCGTCATCACGGCGATCCTGGTGCTGATGGGCGTGCTGGCGCTGATCACGCAAGCCCTCGGCGTGCACACGGTGCTCGGCGCCTTCGTGGCTGGCCTCCTCGTCGGCCAGTCGCCGATCCTGACGAAGCGCATCGACGAGCAGCTGCGCGGCGTCGTCACCGCCCTGTTCGCGCCGATCTTCTTCGGGCTCGCGGGGTTGAGCGCCGACCTTACCATCCTGCGCGACCCGCGCCTCCTGCTCCTCACACTCGGGCTCATCGCCATCGCGAGCCTCGGCAAGTTCGCCGGTGCCTTCGCGGGCGGGCTGATCGGAGGCTTGCGGCGGCGCGAATCCCTGGCGCTCGCCTGCGGCATGAATGCCCGCGGCTCGACCGAGGTGATCGTCGCCTCGATCGGGCTCGGCATGGGCGCGCTGAGCCAGGACCTGTTCACCATGATCGTCGCGATGGCGCTGATCACCACCCTGGCCATGCCGCCCACCTTACGCTGGGCGCTCCACCGCCTGCCGCTGAAGGGCGAGGAGAAGGAGCGTCTGGAGCGCGAGGCGGCGGAAGAGCGCGGCTTCGTCGCCCATCTCGAACGCCTGCTCGTCGCCGCCGATGACGGTCCGAAGGGACGCTTCGCCGCCCGGGTCGCCGGCCTCGTCGCCGGCTCGCGCGGCATGCCGGTGACGGTGGTGCGGCTCGGCGAACCGACGGAGGAGCGCGTCCTGTCCGGCACGGTGGTGGAGGCGGCGAAAGGTGCGCGGCAAGGCGCACGGGACGAGGAGACCGGGGCGGTGGAGGTGACCGAGCTCGCCCGGGACGCACCCGCGGCCGAGGCCGTCGGCGAGGAGGCCGCCAAGGGCTACGACCTTCTGATCGTCGGCATCGACCCGACCGTGGCGCCGGACGGCGGTCTCACTGACGCGGTGGCCGGCGCGGCCGAGCGGTTCGACGGGCCGCTCGCCATCGCGGCGGCGCGGGGCACCCACCGCGCCGATCCGGAGCGGGCCGCCCTCTCGGTCCTGGCGGTGATCGACGGCACCCAGGCCGCCCGGCGCGGCGCCGAAATTGCCGTCACCCTGGCCCGCGGCACGGGAGCGCCGCTGACGGTGCTGTTCCTGTCGGAGGCGGCGGTCACGCGGCGGCGCCTCACCGGCTTGGCCCAGGGGGATTCGGCGGCCCTGCGCGACGTGCTCGACCTCGCCGAGCAGGCCGGCCTGCGGGTGCGGACCGAGGTGCGGGCGACGCGCGCGCCGGAGCGGGAGATCCTGCGCCAGGCCCGTTCGGGCGATCACGACCTGATCGTGATGGGCGTCACCCGCCGGGCGGGCGACGGCGCGGCCTTCGGGCCGTTGGCCGAGACGGTGCTGGAGGCCTCGGACCGGTCGGTGCTTTTTCTGGCGAGTTGAAGAACTGTCGAGCCGGCGCTCAGTTGCGGTCGTCCGGCAGCGACGGCAGCGGCTGCACGGTGATCCCCTCCTCCAGGAGCGAGCGTGCCTCGTTGAGGCTCGCCTCGCCGTAGATCGCCCGCTGCTCGGTCTCGCCGTAATGCATCCGGCGGGCTTCAGTGGCAAAATTCTCGCCGACATGGTCGGCGGTGCGGGCGACGTGCTCGTGCAGGGCGCGGATCATCGCGCGCAACTGCCGCTCGGGCTCGGAAACCAGGCTGACCGGCGCCTCGGCGGGCGCCGGCGCCTCGACGGGAGCCGGCAGGTTCGCCGTGCGGCCGAGCGACGGCGCCATGATCTGCTTCACCACCTTCGGGCTGTTGCAGAACGGGCAGGTCACGAAACCGGCCCGCGCCTGCTCGTCGTAGGAGTCGCTCGACGGGAACCAGCTCTCGAAGCTGTGGCCGGAATCGCAGGACAGGGCGTAGCGGATCATGACCAGGATATCGGTGGGCGGGCGCGCGTTTGCGAGGGGCCGCGACGCGGGATGACGACCTGCGACGCGTGACGCGGTCCTTGTGGCGGAAATCCGACTCGGCGGAAACGCCGGTCGCTCGGACCGTCAGGCCCGGGCGGCCTCGACCACCACGGGACGGGCATGGCGCAGGGCCGGGATGCGGGCGCGGGAATCGGCGACGAGGGCCATGTCGATCTCGGCCAGGATCACTCCCGGCGCATTGCCGTCGGCCTCGGCCAGGACGCGGCCCCAGGGATCGACGATGAGCGAGTGACCGTAGGTCTCGCGCCCGTCCTCGTGCCGGCCGCCCTGCGCGGCCGAGATCATGAACGAGCCGGTCTCGATCGCCCGGGCCCGCTGCAGCACGTGCCAATGCGCCTCGCCGGTCTGGCGGGTGAAGGCGGCCGGCGCCGACAGGATCTCCGCCCCGGCCTCGGCGAGCGCCCGGTAGAGGGCGGGGAAGCGCACGTCGTAGCAGATCGCGACACCGAGACGGCCCCAGGGCAGGTCGGTCACGACGGCCCGGGCGCCACCCGTATAGGTGGCCGATTCGCGGTAGCTCTCGCCGTTCGGCAAATCGACGTCGTAGAGGTGGAGCTTGTCGTAGGTGGCCGCGATCGCGCCCTCCCGGTCGATCACGAAGGCGCGGTTGGCGACCTTGTCGCCGTTCTTCACGGCGAGCGAGCCGACATGGACCACGATCCCGCGCTCGCGGGCGACGTCGCGGAGCGCACCGAGGGTCGGGTCGTCCTCCGGCGCGCGGATTTTTTGGAACAGGCTTGGCCTGTCACGCTCGAGGAGCGAGGTCATCTCGGGCGTCTGGACGTAATGCGCACCCTGATCCGCCGCCTCGCGGATGCCCGCCACCGCGGCGTCGCGGTTCTGCGCGGGGTCGCGGCCGGAGCGCATCTGCACGCAGGCGGCGACGAAGCGGGAGGCGGTCATGGGGGCAACTCCGGATAGGCCCGAAAAGCTTACGCCGGAACGCCGCCGCCCCGCCAGATGCGTGAGGCCGGAAGCCTGCCGCGTCAGCCGGCGAGCAGCGGGTCGAGGCGGCCGGCGCGGTCGAGAGCGTAGAGGTCGTCGCAGCCGCCGACATGGGTCGTGCCGACGAAGATCTGCGGCACGCTGGTGCGGCCGCCGGCCTTGTCGATCATCTCGCGCCGGGCGCCCGCCTTGGCCTCGACGTCGATCTCGGTGAAGGCGGCGCCCTTCTCCTGCAGCAGCGACTTCGCCGCCGCGCAATAGGGGCACCAGCTGGTGGTGTAGATCGTGACCGGCTGCATCCGTCGGCTCGTGCGCTGCTGGGGGGTCATCCGATATAGGCGCGCGGAAGCGAACGCGCCATCGGCGTCTCGACCCGAGGCGGACCTCAGGCCGCCATCAGCTTCTCGACTTCCGTGACGAGCTCGCGCAGGTGGAACGGCTTCGACAGGACCTTGGCGTCCTTCGGGGCCTTCGAATCGGGGTTGAGCGCCACCGCGGCGAAGCCGGTGATGAACATCACCTTGATGTCGGGGTCGAGCTCGGTGGCGCGGCGCGCCAGCTCGATGCCGTCCATCTCGGGCATCACGATGTCGGTGAGGAGGAGCTCGAACGGCTCCTCGCGCAGGCGATTATAGGCCGACAGGCCGTTGTCGAACGAGGCCACGTCGTAGCCCGCGTTCTGGAGCGCCTTGGCGAGGAAGCGACGCATGTCGTTGTCGTCTTCCGCGAGGAGGATCTTCATGAACGAAAGTCCCGGATACCGATTCGGTTCGTTCATTCCATAAAGCGGCCGCGTGGTAAACAGAGTGTTGACGCGCATCCCGCCGGGGCGGTTTCCCCCAGCGGAATTCGAACGGGGCGCCAAGCTCCTCGCGGCAGTGGACAGGCTGGGTCAGGGGCGCCAGATTAGCCGGATGAAGGTGCGATCGCGTCCCGTCCCCACTCCCCTGTCCCGGACGACCGGATGAGCCGGGTCCCCCCCGCCAGCCTGTTTGCGCCGCCCTTCCGGGTGGACGAGCCGGAGCGGCAGACCCTGCCGTTCGTCTACAACACCGGCCATTCGGGGGCGGTCTACCCCGCCTCCTTCGTGGCCGCCTCGCGCCTCGACGCGGTGGCGTTGCGCCGCTCGGAGGACGCCTTCGTCGACCGGCTCTACGCCCCGGTCGTCTCCTTGGGTGCCCCCCTGATGCAGGCCGCCTTCCCGCGGGCCTATCTCGACGTCAACCGCGAGCCCTACGAGCTCGACCCGCGAATGTTCGAGGGGCGGCTGCCGCCTTTCGTCAACGTGCGCTCGATGCGGGTGGCGGGCGGCCTCGGCACGGTGCCGCGGGTGGTGGCGGACGGCCAGGAGATCTACCGCGGCCGCCTGCCGGTCGAGGAGGCCCTCGCGCGGATCGAGGACTTGTACAAGCCCTATCACCGCACCCTGAAGGAGCTGGTGGCGCGCACCGCCCGCACCTTCGGCCACGCGGTCCTGATCGACTGCCACTCGATGCCCTCGACGAGCCTTGCGCGCGACGAGGGTCCGGCGGTGGACGTGGTGCTCGGCGACCGCTTCGGCACCTCCTGCGCGCCCGACCTGATCGACTGCGCCGAAGCGGCGTTCCGCGGCCATGGCCTCCGGGTGGTGCGCAACAAGCCCTATGCGGGCGGCTTCATCACCGAGCATTACGGCGAGCCGACCCTCGGCCGCCACGCCCTGCAGATCGAGGTCAACCGCGCCCTCTACATGGACGAGCGCAAGCTCGTGCCCCGTCCCGGCTTCGAGAACCTGTCGCGGATCCTGACGGCGGTCGCGGAGACGCTCGGCCACGCCTCCCTCGATCTCGGTCCCCGGCGCATCGCCGCCGAGTAGGCCGGTCGCCCCTCCGGCTCCCGGGACGTTGCCCGGGGATGGACAGGGAAGGCCGGGCACGAACCCGGCGGCGCGCAGGTCCTCCTCGGGGGACCACCGTCCGGTCGGGCGCCATGTTGCAACGCAATCGGGCGTTGCCGTAAGCAGGGGGCGACCGCAAGGGAACCCCGCAATGATCGATCTCCGCCTCCGCCGCAGCGTGCTCTACATGCCGGGCTCCAACCCGCGCGCCCTGGAGAAGGCGCGCACGCTCGCGGCCGATGCCCTGATCCTCGACCTCGAGGACGCGGTGGCGCCCGACGCCAAGGAGGTCGCCCGCGAGCAGGTCTGCGCCGCGGTCCGCCAGGGCGGCTACGGCGAGCGCGAGCTGATCATCCGGGTCAACGCCCCCCAGACGCCCTGGGGCGAGGCCGACCTGCGCGCCGCGATCGAGGCGAAGCCCGACGCGATCCTGATGCCGAAGGTCTCCTCCCCGGCGGTGCTCGAGAACATCGCCGACCGGCTGGAAGCCCTTGACGCGCCGGCGGACATCAAGATCTGGGCGATGATCGAGACCCCGGCCTCGATCCTCAACATCCAGGCGATCGCCGCGGCCCGGCGCAACCCGGGCACCCGGCTGACCTGCTTCGTGCTCGGCACCAACGACCTCGCCAAGGATACCTGGACGCAGATCGTGCCCGGCCGGGCCCCGATGATGCCCTGGCTGATGACGGCGCTCGCCGGCGCCCGCGCCGAGGGCCTGACCATCCTGGACGGCGTCTACAACAACTTCTCCGATCTCGACGGTTGCCGCCAGGAATGCGAGCAGGCCCGCATCCTCGGCTTCGACGGCAAGACGCTGATCCATCCGAGCCAGATCCCGCTGGCCAACGCCGCCTTCGCGCCGACCGAGGAGGAGGTCGCGGTGGCCCGCACCGTGATCGAGACCTACGAGCGGCCCGAGAACGCCAAGCGCGGTGCGATCCAGATCAACGGCCGCATGTTCGAGCGCCAGCACATCCCGATGGCCCGCCGCTCGGTGGCCTGGGCCGAGGCGATCGCCGCCAAGGGTCAGTAATCCGCGGCTGGGGCGAGCGAATCATCTGGGCTTGACGCCCGGATGGTTGCAGCGCACAAATCGTTTAGGAATAAATGATGCGCGATCTCCGGGGGAGCTTCCGGAGTGGCGTCACTCGGTCTCGGCCGAGTTTTACTTTGGCGCTCCCGCTCTGCCGGCGCCGCTCCCGCGACAGACCTGCGACGGAACAGACCCGCGACGGAGATGCCCATGCGCTACGCGCCTCCCGCCTTCGAGACCATCTTCCGCATCCCGGGCGGGCACCGGCTGGAGAGCACCGGCATGCTCGGCCGGGGCGGGCGGGTGTTCGGGATCTGCTGGTTCCACCGGGAATACGATCGGCACGATCGACTGGTGGCATACTACGAGACCTACGACGAGGTCGGGGCGGACGGCGCGCCGCGCTGCGGCTGGCGTCGCTACGACGAGACCGGCCGCGTCACCCTCGGGCACGAGGTCGGCATGCGCTGGGCCGCCCTGGTCGAGAGCCTGTCGCGCTGCGAGGCGGAGACGGCGCTGCAATCGAAGCGGCACAGCGCAGAGCTCGACTGCGTTCCGGCCTGAAGGATCGGTCGACGCGCCGGCTACCTTATCGTGCCGGCTACCTTATCGTGCCGGCTTCTTGGCCTCGGCGGCCGGCGTGATGCTGCCGGTCTGAGTCACCTTGTCCTTCGCCTGATCGAGGCGCTTGGTCAGCGAGGCGAGGTCGCGCTGCGTCGTGGCAAGCTGGGCCTTGGCCTTGTCGCGGGTCGCGCCGAGCTGGGCGATCTCGTCCCGCGCCGCGGCGATCTTGGCCTGGCGGTCGCGCAGCTCGGCCTCGACGTCCTGGAATTGCTTGACCCGCGCGGCGAAGGCGTCCCGCTGGCTCTCGGCTTCGGCGAGCTGGGCCCGGAGCGCGCTCTTGCCCGAGGAGGAGACGCCATAGGCGCCCCAACCCGACAGGGTACCGAGGCCGAGGATGCCGGCCGCGAGGACGGCAGGATGGGGGCGGAACCGCAGGGCACGCATCGGCAGTCCTCGTCAGATACTCGTAAGGCTGCCTTCGGCAGCTGAGGATGTCCCGAACCCGGGAGCACGACTGTCCCTGATTATGATGCGGTTTCGTTAACGCCAGATTGCCGCAATTCGGGGCCGAAAACCTTAACGAAGCATGACGAGCAGGTCCCGACGCTCGGGGATCCGGTCACCAAACCCTTAATATTCGCTCTGTTAGGCCTTGCTCGCGAGGGCAGCGAGCGGCACGGGGAGGGTGTCCCATCGATGAGGCGGCTGATCGACGGCTTCCGGCGCGACCGCAGCGGCGGCGTCGCGGTGATCATGGCCCTGACGATGCTTCCCCTCACCTTCCTGGCCGGGGCCGGCATCGATTACGCCCGCGGCGCCGAGATCCGGGCGAAGCTCCAGACCGCCACCGACGCGGCGGTGCTGGCGGTGATCCGCGAGGCGCCGGTCCTGGCGACCGACGCCGATTTTCGATCCCGCGCCAGGGCGCTCTTCGACGCGAGCTTCCCGGCCCAGGCCGGCGTGACCGTGACCCGCTTCATGCCCGTCCGAGCCGGCACGCAGGTGACGGTCAGCGCCACCGCGCAGGTGGACATGACCCTCGGGCGGTTGATGCATGCCGGGCCGCTCGAGGTCAGCGGCACGTCGCAGGCGATGTCGGGCGGCAAGTCGGTTGAGATCGCGCTGGTGCTCGACAATACCGGTTCGATGAACAGCTCCGGCAAGCTTCCCGCCCTGAAGCAGGCGGCGAAGGATTTCCTGAGCTACCTCGACAAGGTCGTGGTGACTCGCGACAGTGCCAAGGTCGCCCTGGTGCCGTTCTCGACCCAGGTGAATCTCGGCACCGCCGTCACCGACGCGGCCTGGCTGAGCTACACGACGATCGGCTCCGTCACCGAGGCGACCTGGAAGGGCTGCATCACCGACCGTGACCAGCCCTACGACGTGCAGGTGCCGAACGCCGAGCCCGACCGCGGCGACGCCTATCCGGCGGACAAGTGCGCATCGATGTCTTCCGGCAAGCCGACCCTCACGCCGGTCCGCCCGCTCAGTACCGACTATCCCGGGCTCGCCGCCGCCATCGACAGCATGAGTGCCGGCGGCGACACCAACGTCACCATCGGTGTGGCCTGGGGCATGGAGGCCCTCACGCCCTACGGCCCGCTCAGCACCGCGACGAGCCTGACCGACGACCGCGTCAGCAAGATCATGATCGTCCTGACCGACGGGATGAACACCGACAATCGCTGGGACGGTGTCTGCACGGGAAAATGGTGGTTCGGTCGCAGCTCCGACTGCATCGACGCCCGTACGCTCGCGGCCTGTACGGCGGCGAAGGAGGCGGGCATCACCATCTACACGGTGCGGGTGATCGACGGAAACACCAATATGCTGAAGTCCTGCGCCTCCAAGGACGGCTTCTTCTACAACGTCGTCACGGCGAACGACCTGAGGCCCGCGTTCCAGAGCATCGGCAGCTCGATCGCGCAGTTCCGGCTCACGCAGTAGCGCCGCTTCGGGCCTCCGCAAGGGCAGCCCGCACGCGACCCGTTGACTTGCGCGCTGCATTGCAGCATCGTGATTGCTGCGTCGCACAAATCCTCACGGGCGGCGCGCGTAGCGAGAGCCAGAGGCCACGCCCATGAGCAGCACCCAGAAGCCCTTCGAGATCCCGACCGAGATGCGCGACTTCGCCGAGAAGGGCGTCCAGAACGCCCGTACGGCGTTCGGCACGTTCCTCGGCTCCGCCCGCAAGCTCGCCGAGACCGTACAATCCTCGACCCAGACCTCGCAGACCGGCATGGGCACCGCCGTGGCCCGCGGCTTCGACTACACCGAGCAGCACGCCACCGCGACCTTCGACCTCGCCGAGAAGCTCGTGCGCAGCCGCGACGTCAAAGAGGCGCTGGAGCTGCAGGGCGAGTACATGCGCAACCAGATGAGCGCGCTGCAAAGGCAGGCGAAGGAATTCGCCACCCTGTCCGAGTCGATCAAGGCCGACCTGACCAAGACCCAAGCCAAGGCGTAAGCGAGGCCCGATCAGGCCGAGGGGTGCAGCCCGAGGGACTCGTCGGGGCGAGGCATCGCCGCGCGTCGACGAGTGCCTCCGGGCCGGACGCCGTCTTCCGGCCTGACGACATCGGCCCTGCCGCATGGCCGGGGATGAGACCGGCGGCGCGTCGCGCCGTCGATGGCCGCGCGGCCTCGTCCGCGCCGACCTGCCGGTGCCCCGGACGAGCCTGCCGGCGCTCCGGCAATGCGCGTCCGCCCCCGCATCGGGTGAGGGCGGCCGCCCGCCGGGTGACGCGCCAGGGACGCGGCGCCCGCTACTCCGAGGAGGCCGAGCCATGACCACGACGCGCCGCACCGAGAGAACCCGCAAACCGCCTCGCCGCCCTCCCGTCCGGGCCGCTGCACGGGCGGACGATCCTGCCAAGTCCAGCGAGACGATGTCCAGCGAGACGACCTCCGAGGAGATGATCTCCGGCGAGACAGCCTCCGACGAGGCGATCCTGACCGAGGCTGAGCAGCCCGGCACCACGCCGGCCGCCGAGGCCGAGGAGGCGCCGGACGAGGCCGTCGTCACCGAGCCTGAGCAGGAGGCCGCGGCCGAGGAGTCCATCGAGGCGACCGCCGACGAGACCCAGTCCAGGACCGAAGAGGCACCGGAGGAGCCCTCGACCGAGGCGCCCGTCGTCTCGGGGCTGGCTGTGCAGGAACCGGTCGCCCAGGAACCCGTCGCCCAGGAGCCGGTTGTCCAGGAGCCGGTTGTCGAAGAGCCGGCTGCCGGCGAGCCGTTTACGCGGGAGCCCGCGGCCGAGGTCGCTGCGACCGGAAGCGAGCAGGCTCCGTTGCAGAATTCGGACATTCAGGTCGCCGCTCCGCCGGTAGCCGAGACCTCCGTGGTCGAGCCGGTCGCGGACGAGGCTCCCGCCGTCGCGGCTACCGATGATCCGGCCCCGGCGCCGGGGCAGCCCGGTCAGCCGAGCCGGGAGGACGTCCCGCTCGCCGCCATGCAGGGCTTCATCGAGATCAACGGCCGGCTCGTGGCCTTTCTCCAGGGCGAGAGCCAGGCGGCCCTCGCCTTCTGGAAGGCTGCGCTCGCGGTCCGCAACCCGGGCGATCTCGCGCAGCTTCAGGCCGCCGAGGTCAGCCGGGCCGTCGATGCGGCCATCGCCTGCTGGACGGATCTCGCCCGCCGGATGGGGCATCTCCCGGCCTTCAGGGCACCCGGCGCCCGCGCCGCCTGATCCCGTCCGGGGCCGCGCCCCGCCCGGGGGCGG
>JAEWKL010000175.1 GCA_023386115.1 Pseudomonadota bacterium | reverse complement strand
GGACGGGACCGAAGGAGCTTCGGGCGGGGCGGCAGCGGGTTCGGTTGCGGCGGTCGCAGGTTTCGGCGGCGCCTCGGCCTGAGGAGCGTCCGTACCGGGCGTGGACACATCCGCGCCGGTGGGGGGCTCCACGCCAGCTTTGGACAACTCCGTGCCGGGCTTGGAGATCTCCGTGCCGGGCTTGGGCCCGTCCGGGATCGCGGTGATCGCGGGAGGCGGCGTCGCAGGCACGCCTGCCACGGCGTCCGGCGCGGCGACGCCCTCGGCCCGTGCTGGCGGCAGCCCGGATTGCGCTGCCAGCAGCACCGCAAGGGTCGCCGCCGCGCCCGCGTTCCGGCCGGTCCTGCGCCTGGGAGCCATGGTCCTCTCCTCGAAGCTGCGGCCGGGAGAGCGGCCACGCTGGTCAATCTAGACTAGTAAACATGTCGGCGCATGCCGTGCCATCGCACGGCAGCCACACTCCGGCGGCATGCAACCTTGGGCGTCCGCGGTGTGTTGCGGCGCACCGCGGCGGTGGTCGCGGTGCGAAAGAAGGCACGGTGACCTTGCTGCGCCGCGCGCCACCCGCCCAAGACCCGCGAAATGCGGTTTTCTTCGGACCGGATCGTGCGCGGGCGCGAAGATCAGGCCGCGTCCTCGGCCTTCTCGTCGTCGAGGCCGAGTTCCTTCAACTTGCGATAGAGGGTGGAGCGGCCGATGCCGAGCCGGCGCGACACTTCCGACATCCGCCCGCGATAGAATTGCAGGGCGTAGCGGATGATCTCTCCCTCCAACCCCTCCATGGTCTTCATCTCGCCGGTCTCCTCGGCGACGAGCGAGAGGGCATGGGGATCGCGCACCTCGACCCGGACGATCTCCCGCACCGGGGCCGGCGCGGTGCCGGGCTCGGGCGCCGCCGGAGCCGGGGGGATGCGCACGTCGAAGCCCTGGACCTGGGCGGCGATCTGCGGGAATTCCGCCACGGTCAGCTCGTCGCCGTCGGCGAGGACCACGGCGCGAAAGAGCGCGTTCTCGAGCTGGCGCACATTGCCGGGCCAGTCGTAGCGGGTGATGAGCGCCATCGCTTCCGCCGCGATGCCGCGGACCCGCTTTCCCTCCTCCGCCGCGAAGCGGGCGCAGAACGAGCGGGCGAGGTCCGGGATGTCCTCTCGCCGGGCCCGCAGCGGCGGCAGGGTCATCGGGAAGACGTTGAGGCGGTAATACAGATCCTCGCGGAACCGGCCCTGCTTGACGAGGTCGAGGAGCGAGCGGTTCGTCGCCGAGATCAGCCGGATGTCGACCCGCACGCTCTTGCGCCCGCCGACCGGATCGACCTCGCCTTCCTGGAGGGCGCGCAGGAGCTTCACTTGCGCGTCGAGGGGCAGTTCGCCGATCTCGTCGAGAAAGAGCGTGCCGCCGGAGGCCTCGACGAACTTGCCGAGATGCCGCTCGGTGGCGCCGGTGAACGCCCCCTTCTCGTGGCCGAACAGGGTCGATTCGACGAGGTTGTCGGGGATCGCGCCGCAATTGACCGTGACGAAGGGCTTGCCGCGCCGCTCGCCCGATCCCTGGATCGCACGGGCCAGCACCTCCTTGCCGACGCCGGATTCGCCTTCGATCAGCACCGGGATGTTGGATTTCGCCGCCCGCTCGGCGAGCCGCATCACCCGGCCCATGTCCGGGCTCTTCGAGGTGAGATCGCGGAAGGTGAGGGCGCCGGACGCCCGCCGCCGCATGCGCCGGATCTCGTCCTGGAGCTGGTCGACCTGAAGCGCGTTGCGGATCGAGACCTGTAGCCGCTCGGGGCCCGCGGGCTTCACCACGAAGTCGACCGCGCCGGCCCGCATGGCGTTGACCACGGCGTCGATCGAGCCGTTCGCCGTCTGGACGATCACCGGCGTGTCGATGCCGGCCTTGCGCAGCTCGGCGAGCACCCCGAGCCCGTCGAGACCGCCCGGCATCGCGAGGTCGAGGAGCACCACGTCGATGCTGGACTCGGGCGCCCGGATGGCGTCGAGCCCGGCGGTCCCGCTCTCGGCCACCACGGCCTCGTATCCGAGGCGCCGCACCATGGCCTCCGCCAGCCGGCGCTGCACGGGATCGTCGTCGACGATGAGGACCGTGGTGGTCATCTGTTCTCCTCGAAGGATCGGCGCTGCGGAGCGCCGCCCTGAAAGCCCTTGCGGCGTCCGCCCCCCGGCGAGCGGGCGCCTGGCGAATCACACGGCTGTTTCGTTTCGAGCCGCATGCTGCGTCACAAGCGTAAAGTGGCTCTTAACGCCAACGAGAGGTTACCGGGGGCGGGGCGCCTCGCGCGGCAATCACCGCGGGCTCGGTTGATCGCGGGCCGGCGGCGGCCGATATGTCCTCGGCATCGTCTGCCAGAGATGGTTCGCCAGCGATCGTCTGGCCTAAGAGGAATATCGTCCATGCCGCTGAGTGCCGCCGCGCCGTCGGACAGCGCCCTGAGCACCGCCCAGGCCACGGCCCGCGCCGTCGATCTCGGGCCGCTGCCGGAATGGGACCTGTCGGACCTCTATGCCGGCCTCGACGACCCGGCCTTCGCCGACGACCTTACGCAAGCCGAGGCCGAGTGCCGGGGCTTTGCCGAGAGCTATCGCGGCCGCGTCAGGGACCTGGTCTCCGGCGAGGGCGCGTCCGACCGGCTCGGGACCGCCGTCGCCGCCTACGAGGCGATCGAGGACCGGCTCGGCCGGCTGATGTCCTATGCGGGCCTCGTCTATTCCGGCGACACCACGGATCCGGCCCGGGCGAAGTTCTACGGCGACACCCAGGAGCGGCTCACGAATGCGGCCAGCGACCTCCTGTTCTTCACCCTCGAGCTCAACCGGATCGAGGATGCGCTGATCGACGCGGCCGCCGCCCACCCGCCGCTGGCGCGCTATCGCCCTTGGCTCGAGGATATCCGCCGCGAGAAGCCGCACCAGCTGAGCGACGAGGCGGAAAAACTCTTCCTCGAGAAGTCGGTGACCGGGCGTGCGGCCTGGAACCGGCTGTTCGACGAGACCATTGCGTCCCTCCGCTTCCCCTTGCGGGGCGAGGAGCTGACGCTGGAGCCGACGCTCAACAAGCTCCAGGATCCGGACGAGACCGTGCGCCGGGACGCCGCCGGGGCGCTCAGCAGCGTGTTCCGGGCGAACCTGCGGGTGTTCACGCTGATCACCAACACGCTCGCCAAGGACAAGGAGATCTCGGACCGCTGGCGCGGCTTCACCGACGTGGCGGATGCCCGCCATCTCGCCAACCGGGTCGAACGCGACACCGTCGAGGCCCTGGTCTCCGCCGTGCAGGCGGCCTATCCGCGCCTGTCGCATCGCTACTACACATTGAAGGCGCGGTGGTTCGGCCGGGACGATTTGGCCTTTTGGGACCGCAACGCGCCGCTGCCGAAGGTCGAGCAGCGCACGATTCCCTGGGCCGAGGCGCGCGAGACCGTGCTGTCGGCCTACGGCGCCTTCTCGCCGAAGATGGCCGAGATCGCCCGGCGCTTCTTCGACGGCAGCTGGATCGACGCGCCGGTGCGGCCCGGCAAGGCGCCGGGCGCCTTCGCGCATCCGACCGTGCCCTCGGCCCATCCCTTCGTGCTCGTCAACTATCAGGGCAAGCCGCGGGACGTGATGACGCTCGCTCACGAGCTCGGCCACGGCGTGCACCAGGTGCTGGCGGGGCCGAACGGCGCCTTGATGGCGCCCACGCCCCTGACGCTGGCCGAGACCGCCAGCGTCTTCGGCGAGATGCTGACCTTCCGGCGCGTGCTGGAGGCCATCACCGACCCGGTGCAGCGCCGGGCGATGCTGGCCGCCAAGGTCGAGGACATGATCAACACGGTGGTGCGCCAGATCGCGTTCTACGCCTTCGAGCGCAAGGTCCACCTCGCCCGCCGCGAGGGCGAGCTGACCGCCGACACGATCAACGCCCTGTGGATGTCGGTGCAGGCGGAGAGCCTGGGGCCGGCGATCCGCCTCGATGAGGGCTACGAGCCGTACTGGGCCTATATCCCGCACTTCATCCACTCGCCGTTCTACGTCTACGCCTACGCGTTCGGCGACTGCCTGGTGAACTCGCTCTACGGCGTCTACCAGCGGGCGAGCGGCGACAAGGCGGCCGAGGAGGCCTTCGTCGAGCGCTACTTCGCGCTGCTCTCGGCCGGCGGCAGCAAGCCCTACGGCGAGCTGCTGGCGCCGTTCGGGCTGGATGCCCGCGACCCGGCCTTCTGGCAGATCGGCCTGTCGATGATCGAGGGCATGATCGCCGAGCTGGAGGCGATGGAGGCGTAGGGCCAAGGTGTCATCGAACTGTCGTGCCCGGCCCCTAGCGACGGCGGCCGGGTGCGGCGGCGTCCCGGTCGCGCTCCTTCGAACAGGCGGGGACGCGAAGGACTCCCGATGCCGCCTCTCCTCAGCGACGAACCCGCCCTGCCGGGCCTGATCTGGGCGATGCGGTTCGACGCCGCCGGGCGCGGTCGGCTGGTCGGGCCCGGCGAGGAGATCCCGGCGCTGGGCCGCTTCGGCGAGGGCTTCGTCTGGCTCCACGTCAACCTCAACGACGCGAGGGTGCCGACTCTGGTGGCGGAGGGGCGGTTCGGCCCGCCCGACCTCGCGGCGGCGGCCTTCGCCAGCGATCCGCACCAGCGGGTCACGGTCGAGGACGGCCAGGTCGGTGGCGTCATCGCCGATCTCACCCGGGACGCCGACCTCGCCCGCGACCCCGAGTTACCCACCGCGACGGAGCGCCTGCCCGACGCCGCCGGGCGGCTGCATTTCGTGCTCGGGCCGAACTACCTCGTCAGCGGGCGCCGGCACCCGATCGTCGGACCCGACGCGGTGCGCGAGGCGATCGCCGAGGGCAGGGCGCTGCCCGGGCCGGTGGCGCTCCTCGAGACGCTGATCGGCCGGGTCGCGGCGGCGATCGGCGCCCGGGGCGCGATCCTGTCCGAGCGCCTCGACGGGATCGAGGACCACATCCTCGACGAGCGCATCCGCGACGAGACCCGCCAGCTCGGGCCGATCCGCCGCGACGCCGTGCGGCTGCACCGCCAGCTCAACGGCCTGCGGGCGGTGTTCCACCGCCTGGAGGAAGACGGCGAGGCGCTGCCGGAGGAGACCCTGGAGGCCGCCGCGCGCATCGCCCAGCGCCTCGATGCGCTGGACCGCGACATGGTGGTGCTAGCCGAGCGCAGCCGGCTCCTGCAGGAGGAACTCTCGGGGCTGCTTGCCCGCCAGTCGAATCGCCAGCTCCACACCCTGTCGATCCTGACCGCCCTGTTCCTGCCGCCCACCCTGGTCACCGGCCTGTTCGGCATGAACACCAAGAACCTGCCCTTCGCCGAGTGGGAGGGCGGCTCGACGGTCGCGATCGGAATCGCCGTGGTGTCGGCGGCGGCGGCCTTCCTGCTGATCCGCCGGCTCGGGCTCGGCGGGCAGAAGGGGTGACGCCGCTTGATTCGGAACCCAACCAGCCTGACCGCGCGAAGGGCTGCTGAGGGTGGAAGGCCGTTGTCGGATCGCCGTCCGAAAGCTGACATCCAGCTTCGCGCCACTGCCGCCAGAGCAGGCAAACGTGACCTCAAGCAATATTTTCAAGGCCTGGTAGATTGCCGGTTCCGCCCACATCCCATTCGCATGCGGCTCTCAAGCCTTGCCGGATCGGCGAACACCCGCGAGAAACATCGCGACGGCCGCGCGACGACGCCGCTCCTGCGCCTCCGGGTCGGTCTCAATGCCGTAGAGTGCCTGCTTCGAACTGCGTCCGAGGATGAGGTTGAGGAACAGGTCGGCGGCAATCTCGACATCGTCGATCTCGACTTGGCCTTGTGTGACCAACACCTCTAGAAGACGAGCAACAGCCCGTACACCTCGCAACCACCCCTCTTCGTAAGCGAGCTTGGCCAATTCCGGAAACTGCAAGGCCTGGGCGACGATGCAGCGCGTAAGCGCGGCCGCGCCGGGATCCCGGGAGCGGGCGAGCAGGGTACGGCTCAACTCGTCCAGCACTAGTCTGGCATCTCTGGGCTCCATCTGGAGAGCCTGCGCCTCGGCAGCCGCCGAGAGCGGCGCCAGCCATTCGCGGACTCGCTCATTCAACACGGCCTCGAACAGAGCGCGCTTATCGCGATAGCGCGCATAGAGCGTCGGCTTGCTCACGCCGGCCGCCTCAGCCACCGCGTCGATTGAGGTGGCGTCGAATCCGCGTTCGATGAACAGCTGCATCGCGACCTCGACAATGCGCGCCTCTCGCCGCGCTGCCTCCTCGCGGGTCGGGCGCCCACCGGTGCCCCGCTTCTGTGCCGTCGGTCGTTCCGCCACCGTTTCCATCACGTGCCTCCTTGCCTCTGCCGCATCCACCGTGTATCCGTACGATACCGTATCGTTTTGATGTTGGCTACCTCCATGGACGCCCGACCCAACGACCTTCCCCAAACGGGCGCCGCCCCCGCTTCATCCAGTGCCACGCCCCCACTCACCGCAGCGGCAATCACCCCACCAGCTCCGGCGCGCAAGCGTCGGAAGGGTCGCGTCATCTTGCCTGTCCTGCTGCTCGCCGTGCTTGGTGGCGGCAATTACGGCTGGCACTGGTGGACGGTCGGCCGCTTCCTTGAGACGACCGAGGACGCCTACCTCCAAGCCGACAAGGTGACGGTGGCGCCGCGCATCGCCGGATACGTCGCAGAGGTGCTGGTCAGCGACAACCAACCGGTGAAGGCCGGCGACGTCATCGCGCGTCTCGATGACCGCGAGTACCAGGTCATACTCAAGCAGGCCGAGGCCGACGTCGAGAAGAGCCGTGCCCAGATCCTGGGGACTGCCGCCGCGATCTTGCAGCAGCAGGCCCAGGTCGCCTCCTCGCAGGCCGAGGTCGAGAACACAGACGCCGCTCTCGACTTCGCCAGCAAGGAGTACACGCGCTACCAGAACCTGCTTCAGACCGGATCCGGCACGGCGCAGCGCCAGCAGCAGGCGGACTCGGACCTGCGCCAGAAGCGGGCGGCGCGCACCAAGGCTATCGCCTCCTTGGAGGCGGCCCGCAAGCAGGTCGAGAGCCTGAAGGCGCTGGAGGCCAGCGCCCGAGCGACCCTGGAGGGTTCGCAGGCCAAGGTCGAGCAGGCCAAGCTCAACCTGACCTACACGACGATCTCGGCGCCCATCGACGGCACGGTGGGCGACCGCTCCCTGCGGGTCGGCCAATTCGTCTCAGCGGGCACCGGCCTGCTGACGGTCGTGCCGATGGGCCGCGACATCTATCTTGTGGCGAACTTCAAGGAGACCCAGACCGGGCAGATGGCCGAGGGCCAACGCGTCAGCTTCACGGTTGACGCGCTCGGCACCCATGAGTTCGGCGGCCGCATCGAGAGCTTCTCTCCCGGCACCGGGGCGCAGTTCGCCTTGCTCCCGCCCGAGAACGCCACCGGCAACTTCACCAAGGTGGTGCAGCGCGTGCCGGTGCGCATCGCGCTCGACGCCGACGATCCGCTGCTCGCCCGGCTGCGTCCCGGTCTCTCGGTTGAGGCGACCGTCCACATCCAGGACCCCATCGAGTCGGTCGAGCAGCACCGGCGCAAGCCGTCTCCGGCGCTGGTCAGCGAGGCTCTGCCGCGATGAGCAGCGCTGCTGCATTGGCTGCGCCGGAGAAGGCGAGCGGGCGCGACTGGCTCGCGGTGTTCGGGGCGATCCTTGGCGCCTTCACGGCGATCCTCGACATCCAGATCACCAACGCCTCGCTCGCCGACATCCAGGGCGCACTCGGCGCTTCGACCGAGGAAGGCAGCTGGATCTCGACCGCTTACCTGATGGCCGAGATCATCGTGATCCCGCTCACCGGCTGGCTCTCCTCGATAATCGGCCTGCGCCGGTACCTGGCTGTGAACACGATGCTGTTCACCGGCTTCTCGCTGGCCTGCGCGCTCTCGACCTCGTTGAGCCAGATGATCCTGTTCCGAGCCGGCCAGGGCTTCACCGGCGGCGTGCTGATCCCCACCGCGATCGTCATCGTGCGCACGCGCTTGTCGAAGAGCCAGCAGCCGATCGGCATCGCCCTGTTCGGGCTGACCGCTACCTTCGCGCCGGCGATTGGCCCGACGGTGGGCGGCTGGCTCACCGACAACCTGTCCTGGCACTACATCTTCTACCTGAACCTGATCTTCGGGCCTATGGCGGCGGCGATCCAGCTCGGCGCCTTCGACAACGTGCCGGCCCGCTGGGTCGAATTGCTCAAGGGCGACTGGATCGGCATTGGCCTGATGGCGACCGGACTGCCGGCTCTGACCTACGTGCTGGAGGAAGGCCAGCGCAAGGACTGGTTCGGCTCTCCGATCATCGTGAACATGTCGCTGCTGGCAGCTGCCGGCATCACGGGCTTCATCATCCGCGAACTCACGACCGAGCGCCCGTTCATCAACCTGCGGGTGCTGGCCAACCGCTCGGTTGGCGGCGCCTGCGTGTTGATGACGGTGCTGGGCGCCGTCTCGTTCGGCTCGATCTACATCATCCCGGTCTATTGCGCCCAGATCCAGGGTTACAACGCCCAGCAGATCGGCTACGTGGTGATGTGGTCGGGCCTGCCACAGCTCGTCCTGTTCCCGATGATGCCGCTGCTGATGCGGACCTTTGACGCGAGACTGCTCGTTGTCACCGGCACTCTGTTCTTCATCGCGAGCTGCTGGATCAACGTGGGCCTCACCCACGACGTCGGCGCCGACCAGCTGATCCTGCCGCAGCTGATGCGGGCGATCGGCCAGCCGCTCTTCACCATACCGCTCTCGCAGCTCTCGACCGCCGGCCTGGCGCCCCGCGACACCGCCGACGCCTCGGCGCTCTCCAACATGATGCGCAACCTCGGCGGCTCGATCGGCATCGCCATGCTGTCGACGATGATCGACCGACGCGAGCACATGCACTTCTCGGTGCTGGCCGAGGCCATCACGCGCAACGCAACCCGCACTCATGAGCGGCTCGCGGCGCTGGCGGCTGGCCTGCACGGGCACATCGCCGACCAAGCCGCCGCCAAGGGGGCCGCCATTGGGATGTTGGCCCAGCAGGTGCGGCGCGAGGCCACCGTGATGGCCTACGCGGACGGGTTCTACCTTGTCGGTGTCAGCCTCGTGCTCAGCCTGGGGGTGGTGGCCATCCTTAAGAAACCGCAGCGGTCCTCGGGTCCCATCGAGGCTCACTGAGGTTGCTGCGTCACCAGATCGCCGGGCGACCTCAGCCGGGTGGTAGACGGCCGGTCCGCACTTCCGGCCCCCTCACGCGGATCGGCCGTCGCTCTGCTCAATTGGGACGTGATTGACTTCTCGCAGTAGCAATAGCGACCAAGTTGCAAGATCAGCTTCAACTCAATCGCTTCCGGGAAGCAGGCCAACGCGAAATACCCGTTCCGGCCGTAGATTATTGTCTATCGAGCTGCCGAAAAACGGACCTTCCGAGGGTCTTTAAAGGGTCGCAAGTTGGCCCCACATGGTCAAGCTGACCGGTTTCCGACGCTACGCCGCCTTGCGGCGCCCGGACAGCTCCGCCACGGCGATTCCCCCGAGCACCAGGGCGAGGGCCGAGGCCTCGACGAGGCCGAAGGGCTCGCCCACCAGACCCACCGCCAGGATCGCCCCGAAGGCCGGAACCAGGTTGTTGAACAGGCCGGCGCGGTTCGGGCCGATCGTCTCGACCCCGCGCATATAGGCGAGCTGCGCCACCAGCGACGGCCCGAGCGCCGTGAAGGCGATCAGCGCCCAGCCGGCGGCGCCGGGCCAGAGGACGCGCCCGGCCGCCCACTCGCCGGCGAGGAGCGGCAGCGAGGTCGCCCAGGCCGCCACCGCCATGGCGGCGAAGAAGGCCAGAGCCGGCACCGCCGGCCGCAAGGGCAACGCGATCGTGTAGCCGGCGTAGAACAGGCAGGCCAGCAGCACCAGGAGGTCGCCGCGGTTGATGTCGAGGGCGGCGAGCCGCGCGAGGTCGCCGTGGCTCGCCACCAGCACCACCCCGGCAAGCGTGATGGCGGCGCCGAGGAGCTGTCCGCCCCGCACCGCGACGCCGCGCACGAGGAAGTTCAGGAGCAGCACCAGGACCGGGATCGTGCCCTCGATCAGGGACAGGTTGACCGCGCTCGTCAGCGCCCCCGCCTCGTAGGCCAGCGCATTGAAGCCGGTATAGCCGAAGCCGCCCATCAGCAGGATCAGCGGCCAATGCACCAGCAGCGTTCGCCGGTGCGCCCAGGTCTCGCGCCCGGCCAGGAGCGCGATCGCCGTGAGGGCGATCGACCAGCGTAGGGCCACCAGCGCCTGCGGCGAGACGAGGCCGACCGCGACCTTGCTCGCCACCGCGTTGCCGGCCCAGAGGAGGGTCGCGAAGGCGAGAAGCGCGTAGGCAGTCGCGGCCGAACGACCGTGCCTCACGCCAAAGTCCCCACGCACACTTCCTTACGCCAAGGCCATCAGGAAGCGCTCGATCAACTCCAGGGCCCGCTGGGTCATGGCGAGGTTGTAGCGGATGAAGACGTGGCAGCCGCCGGTATAGACCGACGTGTAGCCGCCGTTGTTGGCCGCGGCCCAGCGCATCGACATGAACAGCGTGTCGTCGAGGAGAGGATCCCGGGTGCCGACCGAGAACAGGGCCGGCGGCAGGCCGGCGAGGTCGGCATAGAGCGGAGACACGTCCGGCGAGCGCCGGGCCACGCCGGAAGGCACGAAGCCGTCGGCGAAGCGGCGTATGTCGGTGGAGTTGAGGACCAGGCGCTCCTCGCCCCAGTTGCGGGCGCTCGCGGTGACGCCGAGGTCGTAGAGGCCCGAAAACAGGTTGGCACCGCGAAACGCCTTCGGCAGCCGGTGGCGGTCGCGCAGGCGCAGGAGCGTCATCACGCTCAGATGCGCGCCGACCGATTCGCCGCCGATGGTCAGCGCCTCGACCCCGAACAGCTTGCGGCCCTCGTGGATGAGCCAGAGCGCCGCCGCCTCGCAATCGTCGATCGGGGCCGGGTAGGGGTGCTCGGGCGCCAGCCGGTATTCCACCGAGACGCAGACGAAGCCGCAGCGCTCGGCGATGCGCTCGAGCCAGGGATCCTGCTCGTCGGCGCCGCCCCAGACCCAGCCGCCGGAATGGATGTGCAGATAGGCGCCCCGGGCTTTCCGCTGCGGTCGGATCACCCGCAGGGCCAGCGGCCCGCCGGGACCCGGAATCGTGATCGTCTCGGCCCGGGCGCTGCGGGGCATCGCCGGATAGGCGAAGCTGCCGCGCCGGCGGCGCTCGCGCACCTCCTCCACCGGCATGGACCACGGGTCCGGCGCCTGGGCCTGGGCGGTGATGATCTCCCGGTTCAGCCGCTCGGCCTCGGGGTCGGCTTTCGCCGGATCGAAGAGCGCGTGGTCGATCATGCTCGGGGTATCAATCTCGCGGCGCTGCGCCGCCGGCGCGGGCGGCGGAGCGTCTCGGGGTTGCGGGCGGGCCACCGTCCAGCCCGGTATGGCACACCGGGCATCTTGGGATAATCCGCAAAGGTTGCCATCTCAGGTCCGGATTGCCAAACGGTGCAATGCGTCAGGCCGCGCAGGGTTTCGTCCAGGATGTGGCAATCCCGCAACGCTTTGGCGGCGTCGCGTCAGGGTCGACCGCATATCCGCAACGCCAGGGTCGCGAGGAAGCATGAGCGAGCAGAGATTCCGACGCCCCTTCGGCGGGCAAGGTCCGAGCCCCCGCGGGGACGGCGATTTCGGGCAGGATCCCTATGGGCAGGGACCGGGTGGCTATGATCCGGGATACCGGGGCAGGCCGTCGAACCTGCACCGCTTCCTCGGCGGCTCGCCGGGGGCGGTGCTGGTGCGGCTGGTGTTCCTGTCGCTCCTCGTGGGCGCCGGCATGGCGATGATGGGGGTGACGCCCGGGCTGCTCTTCGCCCAGGCCTACGACACGATCCACTCGCTGATCGCGCTGAGCTTCGACACCTTCCACGATGCCGGCCGCTGGTTCGTTGCCGGCGCCGTGGTGGTGGTGCCGCTCTGGTTCCTCTCGCGCCTCTTCGCCCGCGGCCGCTGAGCGGAGCCCGGATCGATGCATCACCCCGCCCCGAGTTGGCCAGAAGCGAGCCCGCAGACCGCGAGCCCGGTGGTCACGCATCGCCGCATCCTCGCGCTCGCCCTGCCGATGACGCTCGCCAACGTCACGACGCCGCTCCTCGGGCTGGTCGGGACCGCGGCGGTGGGGCGCCTCGGCGACGCGGCCCTGCTCGGGGCGCTGGCGCTGGGGGCGGTGGCCTTCGACTACCTGTTCTGGACCTTCGGCGCCCTGCGCATGGCCACTGCCGGCCTCACCGCGCAGGCGACCGGGGCCGGCGACGGGGACGAGATCGACCTGGCGCTCGCCCGGGCGCTGGCGGTGGCGCTGGCGGTCGGTCTCGCCATGGTGGTGGCGCAGGGGCCGCTCGGGGCGGCGGCCTTCCGGCTGTTCGGCGCCAGCCCGGCGGTGACGGAGGCGCTCGCCGCCTACTTCGCGGTGCGGATCTGGTGTGCGCCGTTCACGCTCGCCAACTACGCCATCCTCGGCTCGACCCTCGGGCGCGGCCGCACCGATCTCGGCCTCGGCCTGCAAGTGGCGATCAACGCGGTCAATGTCGGGCTCACCCTGCTGTTCGTCCTCGGCCTCGGCGCCGGCGTCGCCGGTGCGGCGCTCGCCACGGTCCTGGCGGAGATCGCCGGCACCGCGCTGGGGCTCTTCGGGCTGCACCGCCTCGGCTCCCGGCCGTGGCGCGTGCCCGTCTCCGAGATCGTCGAGCGGTCGGGCCTCGCCCGGATGCTCTCGGTCAACGGCGACGTGATGGTGCGCACCCTCGCGCTCATCACCGCGCTGGCGCTGTTCACCGGGCTCGGGGCGCGGGCCGGCGACGTGACGCTGGCGGCGAATGCCGTCCTCCAGAACCTGTTCCTGATCGGCAGCTTCTTCCTCGACGGCTTCGCCACCGCCGCGGAGGTCCTGTGCGGCCAGGCGCTCGGCGCCCGCGACGAGGGCGCCTTCCGAGGCGCGGTGCGCCTCTGCTTAGGCTGGTGCCTCGGCTTCGCGCTCGTGGTCTCCGGGCTCTTCCTCGGCGTCGGCGGCCCGTTCATCGACGCGATCACCACCGCGCCGGACGTGCGGGCCTTCGCGCGCGACTACCTCGTCTACGCCGCCCTGACGCCGCTCGCGGCGGCGGCGGCCTTCGCGTTCGACGGGGTCTATATCGGGGCGACCTGGACCCGGGCGATGCGCAACCTGATGCTGGCGGCGCTGGCGATCGACGCCGCGACGCTGGCGGCGACGCGGGAACTCGGCAATACCGGTCTGTGGCTCGCCATGCTGACGTTCCTGGCAGCCCGCGGCCTCGGCCAGGCCGCGCTCTACCCGCGGCTCGCGGCCGGCGCCTTCCCGCAGCCGCGGGTCGGTCCCCTGATGGAGGCGGCGCGATGAGCACGGACGTGACGATCTCGGGCGCTTCGGTCGCGGGTGGATGCCGGTGCGGCGCGGTGCGCTACGCGGCGCACGGAGAGCCCTGCAACGTCACCGTCTGCCACTGTGCCGATTGCCGTCGCGCCACCGGCGCGCCGATGGCCGGCTGGCTTACCGTGCAGCGGGGCGCCTGCCGCTTCACCGGGGAGCCGGGCTGGTTCCGCTCCAGCCCACGGGCCGAGCGCGGCTTCTGCCCGTCCTGTGGCACGTCGCTCGCCTACCGGGCCGACGACCTGCCCGAGCAGATCGACCTGACCCTGGCGAGCCTCGACGATCCGGAGCGCTTCCCGCCCCGCGACCATGTCTGGGTGTCGCGCCGCCTGTCCTGGGTCGCCCTGCCGCCCGGGCTGCCCTGCTACCCGCAGGCACGCGAGTCCTGAGCCCCCTGCCGAAATCCACTCCGCCGCACGAGACGATCCCGCATGACGATGGCGGACACGACCGCTTCAGTCGAAGCCGATGCGCCGTACCTGGCCCCGCATGCGGTCGACGATCTGGCGACCTGCACCTTCAACCACACCATCGACCTGCCCGGCCGCGGCACCCTCGCGGGGGTCTGGGATCTGCGGGACGGTCTCGACGACTATCTCGGCCACGTCGCCGTGGCGGGCAAGCGCGTGCTCGATTTCGGCGCGACCAGCGGCTTCCTCGGCTTCGCCATGGAGGCTCGCGGCGCCGACGTGGTGTCGTACGACTTCGCCGGCGAGGCCTGCTGGGAGATGGTGCCATATCCGGATTTCGAACGCGCCGTGATCGCGCCGGAAATCCGCAAGCACCTGCGCCGGTTCGATAACGCCTACTGGTATTCGCACGCCGCCCTCGGCTCCCGGGCGCGCCGGGCCGGGGGGTCGCTCTACGACGTGCCGGAGGCGGTCGGCCCCGTCGATGTCGCGGTGTTCGGCAGCGCCTTGACGCGTCTGCGCGATCCGTTCCGGGCCCTGCACGGAGCCCTTCGGCTCACCCGCGAGACCGTCGTGGTGACCGAGATGCTGCCGAAATCGTTGCAATTCCTGCGCTACATGCCGCGCCGCATCGGCCTGCCGCTCTTCCTCCTGCCCCGCACCGACCAGCGGATCCGCTTCGACGCCTGGTGGACCATCGCCCCGACCACGATGCAGGAACTCCTGGCGATCCTGGGCTTCGGCGAATCGGCGGTGACCTATCACCGCCAGTCGCTGCTCGGGCAGAAGCGGCTCTGCTACACCGTGGTGGCGCGACGAACGGAGCCGACGAACCCGGAATTGTGAGCCGACGGGCGAACCAGTGGGACGGCGCGCCCCGGCCCCGTTCTGCGGGGGAGGAGGCTCCACGGCGAATGCGACGCGCGCATGCGCGGGGCGGGAAAGGATGAGCCCCCTCTTCCGGGGAGGTCGCGACCGTGCCAACGGGCGCCGCCTGAATCGGCGTCGCGCCGCCTCTCTCCCGTCCTGCTCCGCAGGGAAGGGGAAGGGTATCATACCGCGGCGCCCTCCCACCGACCCGGTAGACCGCGCCC
>JAEWKL010000220.1 GCA_023386115.1 Pseudomonadota bacterium | reverse complement strand
GGCGCCCCGCGGGCGCCGAGGCCGTCGATGCCGAAGCCGGCGCTCAGGCGGCCCGAGACCACGCCGTCGGTGGGCAGGAACCACAGGAAGTCGCCGCCCGTGCGCGCGATGCGCAGGCGATCGAGGGAGAACGGCGCCTCGACCGGCACGACGACGCTGAGGCGCTCCTCCTGGGCGTCGAAGCTGGCCTCGCCGTTGAGGGTGAAGGCCCGCGAGCGGATCAGCGGGTAGCGCAGGCGCGCGGCGTAGCGGGAGAAGTCGGAGGTGAAGCCCGGGACGCCCGGCAGCACCCGCGGCGTGGTGCGGGCGTCGGTGACCTCGAGGTTGAGCGTCAGCCCGTCCGTGCCGAGCGGCAGGATCAGGCCGGCGGCGAGGCCGCGGTTGCGCGGTTCCTGCGCGAAGAAGCTGGCGCGGCCGCCCGGATAGGGCGCGCCGGTGGCGCGCAGGTAGAGGAGCTCGCCGTGCCCGGTCGGGGAGTTGAGGTCGAGGCCGAAGCTGGTCGTATAGCGGCCCAGGCTGTCCGACAGGGTGTTGTCGATGCCGACCTGACCGGTGACGGGCTTATAGCGGGCCTCGACGATCAGGGTGCTGGCTCCCGGGGAGGAGCCGGGCGCGAGGGTGGAGCGCAGCACCGTCCCGGGGGTGTCGCCGGCGAGCAGGAGCTTGCGCTCGATCGACGCCAGGGTGACGCCGCGCACGCCCACGAGGGGCGCGAGGATGGCGGCGATCCGCCCGCGGATCTCCGGCGGCAGGCCGCCGGTCTCGACCCGCTCGATGAGGCCGTCGATGACGAGGAGGCGCAGGTCGCCGCCGTCGCGCAGGGCCTGGGCGGGGAGCACGACGCGCACCAGCGCGTAGCCGGCGGCCGCGTAGGCCTGTTCGAGGTCGCGGGCGGCGGTGAAGAGGTCGGCGGCCGAGACGGTGCGGCCCTCGAGACACGCGGCGATCGCCCGGGTCCGGTCGGCCAAAGCGGGCAGCGTTCCCTCGACCGTCACGGCGCGCAGGCGGATCGACAGGCGCTCGGCGCCGGGCGGGGCTTCGGGCCCGACGCCCTCCGGGATGGCGAGGCCACCGCCCGGGGACTGGAGCGGGGGCCGGAAGGAGGGCGGCGTGATCTGCGAGGCGGTCTGGGCAAGGGCCGGCGCGGCCGGGGCGAGCAGCGCCAGCCCGGCCGCGAGGCACCCCCCTCGCCGGCGCAGGAGAAGACGGGCCGGCACCGATGTCAGCAGATCCACGACTGCCTCGCTCGTCATGAGAGCATGATCTTGCCTGATTCGCAGTGGAGACCGGCACAAGATCGAATGATTTTTGATGATGATTGACGGAAGCTCGACAAGTATGCCGATTTTCTTATGTTTTAGACCGGCACATGTCTGAAAATCTTCCTTCGCCGCCAAGCAGGGAGGTTAGATCATGACCGCTGCTGCGGAGCAACGGCCCGGCAAGGCCGAGGGGAGAAAAAATCTCCCCCTTGTGATGAATGAGATGGCGATGGTGCTGAGAAGCCACAAAGGGCGGCTTCCGGCGCCCTGACCTCGCCGTCGCAGCCTCATGACCCACTATCCCGGATGGCCGCTCCGTAAGGTTTGATAATATTCCTGCGAGTCGGATCTCGTATGATCATATCACGAGGCGCGGTGAGCTGCTCCAAGCTCTCCGGAGACTCGGGCGTCCGCGATTCTATGGTCGAAACCGTTCAAGGGATCGCGATGACGAGGGAAAGATAATCCCGAGTGCCTCCCCGATGGATGAGGCTCTGACAGAGCTGTTCGGGCTATTGGACGAGCCATGGCAGGGAGATCGCGCCGTTGATGCCCACCAACCAGCCAGGGCGTATCGGGACGATGCCGTTGCGACAACATGCACGCGGGCCAGGACGGCTCCGCCCTGAGCGCCCTCACGCTTCTCGGGACGATCACCGGGCTCGACCCTCGGGTGCCCGTTCCGGCCTCGCCGAGCTTCGGCTTTACCCTCCCGGCCGCCACGTTCAGCTTCCGGGACAGGCGCGACCTGATGACGGGGCCGAACGGTACAATCACCGACCGCACGGGGACGGGCGCGATCGTCTTCGCGGACGGTGTCGTGCAGGAGACGGACGGAGCGCTTCGCCCCCCTGCTCGACGACCTGTTCTCCGTCGCGCGGTACCTCGACGTCTGTCAGGCGCATGTCGATCCCGGCCAGCACTCCGCACCGTGAGGATCGATGGGAGGGGCGCGACCCGTCCGGCGGCACAGCCGACCTGCGCGTGCCGCAGGATCGCGACGGGATTCCGGCCGTTCCCCTCGCCCCTCTCCTCCTCGACCCGTTCCGCGGCGGGCCGGCCCGACCCGCGCCGGGGAGGCGGGGCCGCAGGTCCGGTCAGGCGTGAAGAGACAGGTATTTACGCGACCGGAGCTTTCGTTTCCCCGAGACACCCGTCGAGCAAAGCCTGGACCCGCGCCAGGTGCGGCGGGTGGAACATCGCATAGTGATCGCCGCCGACCTCGTGCAGAATGAAGCGGCCGCGGGTGAACCGGCGAAAGCCCGTCATCCCGGCCCGCGGCGCGGCCCCGGTCGCCTCGATGCAGGTGATCGGCCCATTCAGGACACCCGGGAGGTCGTCCCGGCGGGCGAGGCCGTGGTGATGCTGCGCCAGCCGCTCGATGCGGGCGAGATCGGCCTGCGGCAGCGCATCCATGACGGCGAGCACGCGCCCCCAGTAGGGCCGGGTCCGCAAGGAGGCGAAGTCCGTCGCGGCAGGAATCTCCTCCTGAGATTCAGGGCCCGGACGCGGGGGGGCGCCGTCGAGGAGGACCAGCGCGACCGCGCGACCCTCGGATTCGAGCTGCAGCCCGGTCGCCATGGCAAGGAGGCACCCGAATGACCAGCCGACGAGCGTCACCGGCCGGGCATCGAGACGGGGCCGCAGCATCGCGGCGAAAGTCCGGCCATACTCCGCCAGGCTCCCGGCGAAAGGCGCCTCGCGGTCGAAGCCCGGCGCCTGGAGTCCGAGGCAGGCCCGGTCGGTGCGCAGCGGCTGGAGCAGTTCGCGATAGACCGTCGCGGTGCCGAGCGCCGGGGGCAGGAAGCCCACGACGGGAGCCCCCGGTGCCCCGTGCCGCAGCGGGACCAGGCCGTCCGGCGCGGGTGTGCCGGCCGCCAGATGGGCCGCGAGCCCCCGGATGGTCGGGTGGTCGAACATGCTGCGCAGGGGGAGCGGACGACCGGTCGCGGCCTGCACCTTGGCGGCGATCAGGATCGCCTTCAGGCTGTGGCCGCCGAGGGCGAAGAAATCATCGTCGAGGCCGACCTCCTCGAGGAAGAGCACCTCCTGCCAGATCTCGCGCAGGCGCCGCTCGGTCTCGGTGGCGGGCGCAGGTCCGGCCGGGGCGGAGAGTGCGGGCCGGAGATGGTGCTGGAGCGCCGCGCGGTCGAGCTTGCCGTTGGGCGTGACGGGAAAGCGCGAGACGGGACAGAACCGGGCCGGCAGCATCGCGGGGGGCAGGAGCCTTGCCAGCGCGGCGCGCAAGCCGGCGGGGGTCAGGGCGGCGCCCCCGGCCGGGATCAGGTAGGCGACGAGCTCCGGTCCGTCAGCCCGGGCCTCGGCGAGGACGGCCGCCTCGCTCACTCCGTCGAGGCTGCGCAGGGCGGCCTCGACCTCCTTCAGCGACACCCGGTGGCCGCGCACCTTGACCTGGTCGTCGGTGCGGCCGAGGAATTCGAGGTGACCGTCGGCGCGCCAGCGGACCCGGTCGCCGGTGCGGTAGACCCGTAAAGCCTCCTCGGCGTCCCCCTCGCCCGGCAGGGTCGTGAAGCGGGCGGCATCGGTCGGCGCGGCGTTCACGTAGCCCTGCGCCACGCCCTCGCCGCCGACCAGCAATTCGCCGACGAGCCCGGCCGGCACCGGGCGCAGGGTGTCGTCGGTCACGAAGACCCGGGCGCCGGCGATCGGCCGGCCGATCCGCTGCGGCCCCGCGCCGGCCTCCGCCAGATCGTCGAGCAAGTCGTCGAGCGGGCCGGCGACGCAGCCGATGGTGGTCTCGGTCGGTCCGTAATGGTTGAAGAGCCGCAAGGACGGGCACAGGACCCGCAGCCGCTGGAGCAGGGCGAAGTTCTGCGGCTCGCCGCCGAGCAGCAGGAGGTGCAGGGAGGCCGCTTCCAGCCGCGCCGGGCCGTCCGGTACCGCGAGGAGCAGGCCGAGATAGGACGGCGTCGCCTTGAGGACCGTGATCCCGTGCGCGCCCAAGCGGTCGAGGACGAGGCCGGGGTCGCGCCGCTCGTCCTCGCCGAGGAGCGACACGCAGCCGCCGCCGAGGAGGGCGCCGAACAGGCCCGTATAGCCGAGGTCGAAGGCCGGCGAGGTGACCAGCATCGTGCGCAGGGCCGCGCCGGTTCCCGGAAGGGTATTGAACCACCGCGCGTAATTGGCGAGCGCCCGCTGCCCGACCCGCACCCCCTTGGGCCGGCCGGTCGTGCCGGAGGTGTAGATGACGTAGGCGGTCGGGTCGGGGCCGGCGCCGGGCAGCGGCCCGGGGGCCGGTCCGGCCTCGCGCTCTGCCTGCGACAGGGCAACGACCGGTACGGCGAGATCCGGAAGGGGGCCGAAGTCGCGGTTCGTCAGCACCAGGCGGGCGCCGCAATCCTGCAGGATATGGGCGATGCGCGCGGCCGGATGGTCGGGCTCGACCGGCACGAAGGGAGAGCCGAGGAGAAGGCAGGCCATCATCGCCGCGGCCATCCGGTCGTCGGCCTCGGCCAGCAGCATCACCGGCTCGCCCGGTGCGACCCCGGCGGCGCGGTGCAGCCAGCCCGCCAGCCGCAGAGCCCGGTCGGCGAGCGCATCATACGGCACGACCCGATCGCCCACCCGCAGGGCGGGGGCGCCGGCGCGGGAGCGGGCCAGGGC
>JAEWKL010000122.1 GCA_023386115.1 Pseudomonadota bacterium | reverse complement strand
GCGGTGACGCTCGCCACCGGGGCCACGGCGCGCATCAAGCTGTTCCGCATCGCCGGCGACGGGCCGGCCCTGGCGGAGCGGCTGCGGAGCCTGACCGGCGGGGCTTGACCGCAGGGCGGCGCTGCCCCTCAAATCGTTGGGAGAGGCCTGCACCTCCAAGCGGCCCGAAACCACCCAAGAGCCTGCCGGGCCCCGCGCCCGGCAGGCTCTCGCATGAGAGCGGACTCTCGCTGAGGGGCGACGATGAAGACCAATCCGGGCCGTTTCTTCGAGGATTTCCGCCTCGGGGAGACCATCCGCCACGCCACGCCCCGCACGATCACCACCGGCGACGTGGCGCTCTACACCGCGCTCTACGGCCCGCGTTTCGCGGTGCAATCCTCCGATGCCTTCGCGGCGGCCTTCGGCTACGCCCGAGCGCCCCTCGACGACCTGCTGGTGTTCCATATCGTGTTCGGCAAGACGGTGCCGGACATCTCGCTCAACGCGGTGGCCAATCTCGGCTACGCGGAGGGGCGCTTCCTGCGCCCGGTCTATCCGGGCGAGACCCTGAATTCGGTCTCGGAGGTGATCGGCCTCAAGGAGAGCTCGAACCGGCAGACCGGCGTGGTCTATGTCCGCTCGACCGGGTACGACGCCCAGGCGAAGGCGGTGCTGAGCTATTGCCGCTGGGTGCTGGTGCGCAAGCGCGACCCGGAGGCGACGATCGTTGAAGAGGTGGTGCCGCGCCTCGCCAAGGCGGTGGCGCCGGAGGAGTTGGCCGCTGCCCTGCCGCCCCTGAACCCGCAGGCCTACGATCTCGGTCTCGCCGGCAGCCCGCACCGGTTCGGCGACTACGAAGCGGGCGAACGCATCGACCATGTCGACGGCATGACCGTCGAGGAGGCCGAGCACCAGATCGCCACGAGGCTGTTCCAGAACACCGCCAAGGTCCATTTCGACGGCTACGCCGCCAAGGACACCCGCTTCGGCAAGCGCCTGATCTATGGCGGCCACGTCATCTCGCTGGCCCGGGCCCTGAGCTTCAACGGCCTCGGCAATGCCTTCTCGATCGCCGGCATCAATGCCGGGCGACACGTCGCGCCCTTGTTCGCCGGCGACACGGTCTATGCCTGGAGCGAGGTGCTGACGACCGCCGAGCTGCCCGGGCGCACGGATGTCGGGGCCCTGCGCCTGCGCACGATCGCGACCAAGAACCAGCCCTGCACCAGCCATCCGGACAAGGCCGGCGAGAGCACCGATCCGGCGGTGATCCTCGACCTCGATTACTGGGCCCTGATTCCGCGCTGAGGATCGGGGCGGCCCCGGCAGGACCGAGCCGCCCGGATCCCGGTCTGGGCGGGCCGGCGCAAGGCCTACCAAGGATGCTCGCGAAAGGTCTGCGCCGGCCGGCGGCGATCATTGCGTAAGACTAAATTCACGGCTCGCTTGTACTCACAGCGGAGGATTAACCGGACCGACACCCCGATGCTGAAGCGCTTCGCTCGCAAAGACGGCTTTCTCGACCTGCTCGCGACGCGTGCCGGGGTGGGCTTATGGGAGCTCGTCCCGTACCGGGGCGACCTCGCCCATCCCAAGACGAAGGTGACCTGGACGCCGGAATTCCGCCGCATCGTCGGCTACCCGTCGGCCGAGGCCTATCCGAACACGCTGGAATCGTGGTCGAGCCGGATCTACCGCGACGACGTCGACCGCATCATGGCGGCCCTGGCGGCGGCGGTCAAAGACGTGGCGAACAAGGGCGCGTACGACGTCAAGTACCGGATCGTGATGCCGGACGGGACGCCGCGCTGGTTCCGCGCCACGGGCGGCGCCTCATACGACCAGAATGGCGTCCCGCTGCGGATCTGCGGCTCGCTGGTCGACATCCACGCCGAGATGCAGGCCAAGGCCGACGACGAGGCGCGCACCCGGCGGTTCGAGGAGCTGGTCGCGGCCTTCGCGAAGGATTCCTCCGCCTTGTTCTCGCGCCTGTCCGGCGCCGCGGCGGAGATGCAGGGGGTGGCCGCCGCGATGGCCGGCACTGCCGACCAGACCAGCGCCCGCTCGAGCGAGGTGGCGGGCTCGGCCATGCAGACCTCGACCAATATCGGCACGGTGGCGGCGGCCTCGGAGGAGCTGGGCAGCTCGGTCACCGAGATCGGCCGCCAGGTCCAGGGCTCGGCCGGTCTCGCCGAGGCGGCGGTGGTCGAGGCCGACGCGACCCAGCGCCTGGTGCAGGAGCTGAGCGGCGCGGCGAGCAAGATCGGCGACGTGGTGAGCCTGATCTCGTCGATCGCCGGTCAGACCAACCTGCTGGCGCTCAACGCCACGATCGAGGCGGCCCGGGCCGGCGAGGCCGGTCGCGGCTTCGCGGTCGTCGCCGCCGAGGTGAAGGAACTCGCCAACCAGACCGCCAAGGCCACGGACGAGATCTCCGCGCAGATCACCCGGATCCAGGATTCGACCGCGCAGGCGGTCTCGGCGATCGGCGGCTTCGGTGCGCGCATCCGCGAGATCAGCAGCGTGACGACGGCGATCGCCGCCGCGGTCGAGGAGCAGAACGCCGCGACCCAGGAGATCGTCCGCAACGTGTCCCAGGCCGCCGCCGGGGCCGGCGACGTGATGAGCGGCACCGCGAGCGTCTCGGCCTCCGCCGAGGAGACCGGCCAGAATGCGGCGCGGGTGATCACCGCCTCGTCCGAGGTGTCGGACCGCGCCCGCGATCTGAGCGCGCAGACCGAGGCCTTCCTCAAGAGCGTCCGGGCCGCCTGACCGGGGCCGCGCTCAGGCGTCGGTGCGGGTGGCGGTGAAGCGGCGGAACGCCTCCAGGGTCTCGCCGCTGACGTGGTGCTCGATGCCCTCGGCGTCGCAGCGCGCCACGTCCGGGCTGACGCCGAGCGCCAGCAGGAACGATTCGACGATGCGGTGGCGCTCCCGCGCCTCCGCGGCCAGCGCCCGGCCGGCCTCGGTGAGGAAGACGCCCCGGTAGGGGCGCTGCTGCACCAGGCCGTCCTCGGCCAGGCGCTTGAGCATCTTGGCCACCGTCGGCTGGGCCACGCCGAGGCGGGCCGCGATGTCGACCTGGCGCGCCTCGCCGCCATCGCCGATCAGGTCCGCGATCAGCTCGACGTAATCCTCCACCAGCTCGAGCCGGCGCGCCTCGCGCACCTGCCGGAAGCCGGCGGAATGCGCCTCGGCATCGACCAGGACGGCGGGCTCGCGCGGGTGATCGGGATCCTGCATGGGGTCGGGTCGTCGCCTCGTTCGGTTGGCTCAGGGTCACGCAGCCTTACCCGAGGCAGTCTTACCCGAGGAATGGCCGGGTGTGCAGGGCCTGAAGGACCGCGTGGCCCGCGGCATCCCCCGATGCGTCACGCCTGCGGCGCCCGCAGATGGGCGACGAAGTCCTGGGCGAAGGGGGGCAGGGCGGCGAGGCCACGCAGGCAGATCGTCAGGTCGCGCACCGCCCAGGGGTCCTCCAGGGCCACGATGGCGATCGCCATGGTGCGGGCGGCCCGGCGGGCGGTCGTCTCCGGCACGATGCCGAGGCCGACCCGGCACTCGACCAGGCGGCAGACCGCGTCGAAGCCGCGCAGCTGCACCCGCAGGCGCAGGGGCTGGCCGCTGCGCCCGGCCTTGGTGGCGAGGAAGCGGGTCAGCGCGCTCGCCCGGTCGAGCCCGACGAGGTCGTGGCCGAGCACCTCGGCGAAGGGGACCGAGGCGCGCGCGGCCAGGGGATGATCCGCCGCCACCACCAGCACGAAGCGGTCGCGCCGAAAAGGATAGGTCTCGAGGCTGCCGGTCTCGACCGTGCCGGCGACGAGGCCGAGATCCGCCGCGCCCTCGGCGACGAGCCCGACGATCTCGTCGGACAGGCGCTCCTCGATGTCGACGCTCACCCCCGGATGCAGGGCGAGGTAGGCCGAGAGCACCTCGGGCAGGAACTCGGTCAGCGCATTGGTGTTCGACAGGACGCGGATCTGTCCCGCCGCACCGCCCGCGAAGGCGGCGAGATCCCCTTGCAGCCGCTCGACGCTGCCGAGGATCTGGCGGGCATGCGCCAGCAGCGTGCGCCCAGCGGGCGTCGGCGTGACACCGAGCCGCGCCCGGGTGAGCAGGGCGGCGCCGAGCGAGGCCTCCATGCTGCGGATGCGATGGCTCGCCGCGGCGAGCGCCAGGTTGGCCCGGTTCGCCCCGTGGGTGATCGAGCCCGCCTCGACGACGTGGCGAAACAGGCTGAGGTCGACGAGATCGAAATGCATGGCGGCCCTCCCGCGAGCGTCGGGGGCCTGGCCCGGCCGATCGTTTCGCCGGCCACGAAGGTAGATCGCGCCTGCGCACGATGGCCAGGGGCTTGTCCAGCCTTCGCGGATGACGAAGCCTGGGTCAACGAGAACCGCATTGCGAATTGGACGCGTTCCAGGGAGACAGGCGGGCACATCTGTCACCAGCGCAGGTCCGCGGCCACGTTGCGCTCGCGCGGCGGAGCCGGTAGGTGACCCAGTTTAGAGCCGGTACAGACCAGGACTTCTCGAGGATCACGATGGCGGACACCGCAAGGCCCCAGAATCCCGCCGGCAGACCGGTCGTGCGACCGCTCTCGCCCCATCTCCAGATCTATCGCTGGACCTGGACCATGGCGATGTCGGTGGCCCACCGCATCACCGGCGTCGCGCTCTATGGCGGCACCGCGCTCCTCGCGCTCTGGCTCGTGGCGCTCGCCGCCGGTCCCGGTGCCTACGGGCCGGTGGCGTGGTTCTTCGGCTCGATCCTCGGACGGCTGATCCTGTTCGTCTACACCTGGATCCTGATGCACCACATGCTCGGCGGCATCCGCCACTTGGTCTGGGATTTCGGCCACGGCATGGAGCCGGGCACCCGCATCGCGATGGCCCGCTTCACCCTGATCGGCTCGGCCGCCCTGACGGTGCTGATCTGGCTCGTCGCCCTCGTGGCGCGCTGACAAGGACGACGACAGATGGTCGACAACCGCCCTGACATCCGCCCCTCGATCCGCACTGCGCGCGCCCGCGTCAGCGGCCTGGGCGCCGCCCATCACGGCACCCGCGAATGGTGGATGCACCGCGTCACCGCGGTCTCGAACGTGCCGCTCGTCCTCGCCTTCGTGGTGATCGTCGCCCTGATGGCCGGCCGGCCCTACCCGGAGGCGGTCGCCCTGGTGTCGCACCCGCTGGTGGCGATCCTGCTGATTCTTGGCGTGCTCTCGGTCACCAACCACATGCGGATGGGCCTGCAGATCGTCATCGAGGACTACGTCCACGACAAGGGTCTGCGGATCGCCGCGGTGATCGCCAACAACTTCTACTGCGTCGTCGTCGCGGTCGCCTGCCTCTACGCCATCGTGCGTGTGAGCCTGCGGGCCCTCGCGTAACGCCGGCAACAGGATAACCGTCCGAAGGGACTCCCCAATGGCCTCCACCGCTTCCGCCGCGCCGGCCCAGAACGGCAAGGCGTACACCATCATCGACCACAGCTTCGACGTCGTGATCGTCGGCGCCGGCGGCGCCGGTCTGCGCGCCACCGTCGGCTGCTCGCAGGCGGGCCTGCGCACCGCCTGCATCACCAAGGTGTTCCCGACCCGCTCGCACACCGTGGCGGCGCAGGGCGGCATCTCGGCCTCGCTCGGCAACATGGGCCCGGACGACTGGCGCTGGCACATGTACGACACCGTGAAGGGGTCGGACTGGCTCGGCGACCAGGACGCGATCGAGTACCTGGTGCGCAACGCGCCGGCCGCGGTCTACGAGCTCGAGCACTGGGGCGTGCCGTTCTCGCGCACCGCCGAGGGCAAGATCTACCAGCGCCCGTTCGGCGGCATGACGACCGATTACGGCAAGGGCACCGCCCAGCGCACCTGCGCGGCGGCGGACCGCACCGGCCATGCCATGCTGCACACCCTCTACGGCCAGGCCGTGAAGGCGCAGACCAACTTCTTCATCGAGTACTTCGCCCTCGACCTGATCATGGACGAGGAGGGGCGCTGCCGCGGCGTGATCGCCATCGACCAGGCGACCGGCGAGATCCACCGCTTCCGCGCCGCCATGACGGTGCTCGCCACCGGCGGCTACGGCCGCGCCTATTTCTCGGCGACCTCGGCCCATACCTGCACCGGCGACGGCAACGCCATGGTGCTGCGGGCGGGCCTCGCGCTCGAGGACATGGAGTTCGTCCAGTTCCACCCGACCGGCATCTACGGCGCCGGCTGCCTCATCACCGAAGGCGCACGCGGGGAGGGCGGCTACCTGGTCAATTCCGAGGGCGAGCGCTTCATGGAGCGATATGCGCCATCGGCCAAGGATCTCGCCTCCCGCGACGTCGTCTCGCGCTGCATGACGATGGAGATCCGTGAGGGCCGCGGCGTCGGGAAGAACAAGGATCACATCTTCCTGCATCTCGACCATCTCGATCCGGCCGTGCTGCATGAACGCCTGCCGGGCATTTCCGAAAGCGCCAAGATCTTCGCGGGCGTTGATGTCACCAGGGAGCCGATCCCGGTGCTGCCGACCGTGCACTACAATATGGGCGGCGTGCCGACCAACTATTGGGGCGAGGTGCTGAATCCCACCGCAGACAACCCCGACCGCGTGTCCCCCGGCCTGATGGCCGTCGGCGAAGCGGGC
>JAEWKL010000028.1 GCA_023386115.1 Pseudomonadota bacterium | reverse complement strand
GGGCGCGTCCGCCCGGGACCGGGGCCGGGGGCACCGGCGGGCGGGCGGCCCGGCCGATGCCGAACAATTCCTCCAGGAAGGATTGGGCCGAGGCCGGGGCCGGCGCCACCATCAGGACCGCCGCGAGGGGCAGGGCCGCCAGCACGGGCAGGGCCACCGGGCGGGGGGAGGGGCGAACGGGCTGCATCAGGCTCCAGGCGAAAGGCGAAGGCCACCAGGGGCGAAGGCCACACGGACATCGATCGAGGATCGATGTCCTGCAAGGTCCTAGCATGGGGTCCGTGGCAGGGGCGTGGCAAGCCCGCAACATTGTCGTGGCGGCTTGACCATGAGCGGGAGGAAAACCGCCGGGGAGAAACGGTGGAGAAACGGCCCTCGGCAGTCTCGCGCGATGCGCGATGCGCGAGGCGGCCCGGCTCGCCTTGCGGCCCCGAAACGGCCTTCTTATATCCGGCTCGGCGCGGGCAACTCCCCCGCTCGCCGGGTTCCCGGCGAGGCGCGGTCCGGCCCGCCCCGGCTCAAACCTTTGACAAGTACCGCCATGGGCCGAGCTGCTTCGGGGCTCGGCGGTCTGCTTAAAAAACACCAACGAGGGATCCCACCATGGGTAAAGTGATCGGCATCGACCTTGGCACCACGAACAGCTGCGTGGCCGTGATGGAAGGCACGCAGCCCAAGGTCATCGAGAACGCGGAAGGCGCGCGCACCACCCCGTCGATCGTCGCCTTCACCGACGACGGCGAGCGGCTCGTCGGCCAGCCGGCCAAGCGCCAGGCGGTGACGAACCCCGAGCGCACCTTCTTCGCCATCAAGCGCCTCATCGGCCGTACCTACGACGACCCGATGACGCAGAAGGACAAGGGGCTCGTCCCCTACAAGATCACCCGCTCGAGCGGCGGCGACGCCTGGGTCGAGGCGGACGGCAAGTCCTACTCCCCGTCGCAGATCTCCGCCTTCACGCTGCAGAAGATGAAGGAGACGGCCGAGTCCTATCTCGGCCAGCCGGTCACCCAGGCGGTCATCACCGTCCCGGCCTACTTCAACGACGCCCAGCGCCAGGCGACCAAGGATGCCGGCAAGATCGCCGGCCTCGAGGTGCTGCGCATCATCAACGAGCCGACCGCGGCGGCGCTCGCCTACGGCCTCGACAAGAAGAAGTCCGGCCTGATCGCGGTCTATGACCTCGGCGGCGGCACCTTCGACGTCTCGATCCTGGAGATCGGCGACGGCGTGTTCGAGGTGAAGTCGACCAACGGCGACACCTTCCTGGGCGGCGAGGACTTCGACAACCGCATCGTCGAGTACCTGGCGGCCGAGTTCAAGCGCGAGCAGGGCATCGACCTGACCAAGGACAAGCTCGCCCTCCAGCGCCTCAAGGAGGCCGCCGAGAAGGCGAAGATCGAGCTGTCCTCGGCCACCCAGACCGAGATCAACCTGCCCTACATCACCGCCGATGCGAGTGGCCCGAAGCACCTGGCGCTGAAGCTCAGCCGCGCCAAGTACGAGTCGCTGGTCGACGACCTGGTGCAGCGCACGATCGAGCCCTGCCGCAAGGCGCTCAAGGATGCGGGCGTCTCGGCCTCCGAGATCGACGAGGTGGTGCTCGTCGGCGGCATGACCCGCATGCCGAAGGTCCAGGAGCAGGTGAAGACCTTCTTCGGCAAGGAGCCCCACAAGGGCGTCAACCCGGACGAGGTCGTGGCGATCGGCGCCGCCGTGCAGGCCGGCGTGCTCCAGGGCGACGTCAAGGACGTGCTGCTCCTCGACGTGACCCCGCTGTCGCTCGGCATCGAGACGCTCGGCGGCGTGTTCACCCGGCTCATCGACCGCAACACCACCATCCCGACCAAGAAGTCGCAGGTGTTCTCGACCGCGGAAGACAACCAGAACGCGGTCACCATCCGGGTCTTCCAGGGTGAGCGCGAGATGGCGGCCGACAACAAGCTGCTCGGCCAGTTCGACCTCGTCGGCATCCCGCCGGCCCCGCGCGGCCTGCCGCAGATCGAGGTGACCTTCGACATCGACGCCAACGGCATCGTCAACGTGACGGCCAAGGACAAGGCGACGGGCAAGGAGCACCAGATCCGCATCCAGGCCTCGGGCGGCCTGTCCGACGCCGATATCCAGCGCATGGTGCAGGAGGCCGAGGCCAACGCGGCCGAGGACAAGAAGCGCCGCGAGCTGGTCGAGGTGAAGAACCAGGGCGAGAGCCTGATCCACGCCACCGAGAAGTCGGTGGCCGAGCACGGCGACAAGGTGCCGGCCTCCGACAAGGCCGCGATCACCACCGCCATCGACGCCCTGCGCCAGTCCCTGGCCGGCGAGGACGTCGAGCAGATCAAGGCCCGCACCACCGACCTGATGCAGGCCTCGATGAAGCTCGGCGAGGCGATGTACGCGGCGAGCCAGGCCGCCCCGGACGCCGCGGCCGGCGCCCAGGCGGGCGAGCCCAAGAAGGACGACGTGATCGACGCCGACTTCCAGGAAGTCGACGACAAGGACCAGAAGAAGCGGGCGTAAAAACACGCCTTGAGGTTGCCGCCCCGATCTGAGATCCGGGCGGCCCGAAAATGGCAGACCGATCCCGTGCCCCGCGCCA
>JAEWKL010000020.1 GCA_023386115.1 Pseudomonadota bacterium | reverse complement strand
CCACTGCCCGGCCGCCGGCCCGGCCGACGATGCCGTGGCCCGGCACCGCCGTGAACTCGCTCACCGGCGGCAGGCTCAAGCCCTTCTCGGCGGCGGCGGCCACGATGGCCCGGGCGATCGGGTGCTCGGAGCGGGTCTCGAGGGCGGCGGCGGCGGCCAGCACCGTGTCGGGGTCGAAGCCGGGGGCGGGGATCAGGTCGGTGAGGCTCGGGTGGCCTTCGGTCAGGGTGCCGGTCTTGTCGAAGGCGACGACGCGCACCTCCTCCAGGGCCTGGAGCGCCTGCCCGCTGCGGAACAGCACGCCGCGTTCCGCAGCCCGGCCGGTGCCGACCATGATCGAGGTCGGGGTGGCAAGGCCCATGGCGCAGGGGCAGGCGATGATCAGCACCGCGACGGCATGGACCAGGGCCTCGCCGAGGGCGGGGGCCGGCGCGAGGGCGAGCCAGGCGAGGCCCGTCACGAGGGACAAGGCCAGCACCGCCGGCACGAACCTGGCCGTGACCCGGTCGGCGAGGGCCTGGATCGGCAGCTTGGCGCCTTGAGCCGCCTCGACCATGCGGACGATCTGGGCGAGCGCCGTGTCGGCACCGCCCCGCTCGCCCGCGCCGGTGAGCGCGCCGGTGCCGTTGACGGTGCCGCCGGTCACGCCATCGCCCGGTTCCTTCGCCACCGGCACCGGCTCGCCGGTGAGCATGCTCTCGTCGACGCGGGACCGGCCCTCGATCACCCGTCCGTCCGCCGGCAGGCGCTCGCCGGGCCGGACGCGGACCCGGTCGCCGACCGCGAGATCCGCCGCCGGCACTTCGGTCTCTGCGCCGTCGCTTAAGCGGAGGGCGGTCTTCGGCGTGAGGCCGACGAGGCGGGCCACGGCCGCGCCGGTGCGGCCCCGCGCCCGCGCCTCCAGGCTGCGGCCGAGCAGAATCAGGGTGACGATGAGGACCGAGGCCTCGAAATAGATATGGGCCGCCCCCGCCGGCAGCAGGTCGGGGCTCAAGGTCGCCACCAGGGAGAACAGGTAGGCGGCGCCGGCGCCGAGCGCCACGAGAGCGTTCATGTCCGGATGGCCGCGCACCAGGCCGGGCAGGCCGCGGGAAAAGAAGCGCCGGCCGGGGCCGAACAGCACCAGGGTGGCGAGCGCGGCCTGGATGCCGGCGCTCCAGCGTCCGGGCAGCAGGCCGTGGCCGGCGAGTTGGCCTCCCAGATGGCCTCCCATGTCGAGCACCACGACGGGAAGCGAGAGCAGGACGGCGAGGATCAGGTCGCGGGTGAGCGTCTCGGCCGCGTGGGGGCTTGCCGGCGCGGTCGTCGCCGCCGGCACCGGGCGGGGCTCGTAGCCCGCCTCCCGCACGGCGGCCTCGAGGGCTTCGAGCGGCACGAGGCCGGCGGGGTGGCGCACGGTGACCCGGCCGGTGGCGAGATTGGCGCTCGCCTCGCGCACGCCAGGCACCGCCTTCAGCACCCGCTCGACCCGGCCGGTGCAGGACGCGCAGGACATCCCCTCGACGGCGAGCTCGGTCACCGCCTCCGGCACGGCGTAGCCGGCGCCCTCGACCGCCTCCGTGAGCGCCGTCGGGTCGTTGTCGGGAGCGAGATCAAGGGTGGCGCGGCCGGTGGCGAGGTTGACGGCGACCGCCTGCACGCCCGGCACCCGCTTCAGCACCCGCTCGACCCGGCCGGTGCAGGAGGCGCAGGTCATGCCCTCGACGGGAAGGGTCAGGCGGCGGGCGGGTCGGGTCATGGTGCGGTCTCCCGGACCAGATGTGGGGTGCGGGGCGGCTCCGCGATACGGCCTGGATCGATGGCGCAGGTTGCGTCCCGAACATGGTTTCGCCGCGCTCGCCCCTCAGAGGGCGGGGCGGAGCGGGAGCGGGCGATGATCGAGCGGGTTCTGGCGGCTGTGGCGATGCTGTGCGGCGGGGCGGGGGCAGCGCTGGCGCATCCCCATGTCTGGGTGCAGGCCCGGGCCGAGCTGGTGCTCGACCAGAAGCGCAACCTGGTGGCGATCCGCGAATCCTGGACCTTCGATCCGGAATATTCCGCCTTCGCGGTGCTGAACCTCGATTCGAAGCGCGACGGCGTGCCGGATCAGCCTAAGCTCGACGCGATGGCGGCCGAGCGCCTGGAGGCGATGGCCGAGACCGCCTTCTTCACGAATGGAAAGCTCAACGGGCGCCCGCTGGCGCTGCAGGGTGGGCCGGCCCCGAAGGCGAGCTTCTCAGGCGGGCGCCTCACCCTCGATTTCACCCTGGTGCCGCAAGGACCCGCCGGCCCGGTCCGCAACCTGGTGGTGAGCTTCGACGATCCGGACTTCTACGTCGCCTTCGGGCTGCCGCCGGGCGATCCGGTCACGCTGTCGGGCAGCACGGACTGCGTGCTGAAGCTCAACCGCCCGGCCCGGCAGGCGAGGGAAGGCGAGCAGCTGATTCCCGACGAGGAGGCCACCGGCACGCCGGGCGCGGCGGCGGCCGCCGCCGCGGACTATATGGGGCGCCTGCTCGTCGCCTGCCCCTGAGGGGGCTCAGCCCTTCGCCGGCTCGCCTTTGTGAGAATCGCCCTTTCCGGCCTCGCCGAGAGCCGGGATGAGCGCGCGGAAAGCTGCCCCCTCCCCCGGGGTGCTCTCGATCACCAGCCGGCCGCGATGGCGATTGAGGATGTGCTTGACGATGGCGAGCCCCAAGCCCGTGCCGCCCTGCTGGCGGCTCGACGCGGCGTCGACCCGGTAGAACCGCTCGGTCAGGCGCGGCAGGTGCTCGGGCGCGATGCCCGGGCCCTCGTCGCGCACCGCGATCTCGACCTGAGGCGGCCTTCCATCCTCCGCCGGCAGGGTCGCCAGCCGCAGCTCCACCCGACCGCCGTCACCGCCATACTTCACGGCGTTCTCGACCAGATTCTCGATCACCCGCAGGATCTCGTCGCGGTCGCCGAGCACGCGGTGCGGCCCCGGCGCGGCATCGAGCGTGATGGCGACGCCGCGCTCGCGGGCGAGCATCCCGAGCGCGTCGGCGATCTGGCGGACGAGCGGGCCGACATCGACCACCTGGGTCGGCGGCACGTGGGCGCGCAGCTCGATGCGCGAGAGCGACAGGAGGTCGTCGATCAGCCGGGTCATGCGCAGGGCCTGCACCCGCATGATGCCGAGGAAGCGCTCGCGCGCCTTCGTGTCGTCCCGGGCCGGGCCCTGCAGGGTCTCGATGAAGCCCAGCAGCGAGGCGAGCGGCGTGCGCAGCTCGTGGCTGGCATTGGCTACGAAATCGACCCGCATCGTCTCCAGGCGCTGGGCCGAGGTGAGGTCGCGCAGAAAGAGGACCACGTTCGGCCCGGCCCGCCCGGCCTCGCCGCCCTGCATCGCGCCGATCTGCACCTCGAAGGTGCGCTCGGTCGGCACCCGCGGGGAATACAGCGTCTTCAGCGGCTCGCCGGTGCGCAGCACCGTCTCGATGCCGTCGAGCACGTCGGGATCGCGCAGGGCGAAGGAGAGCGGGTGGCGGGGCCGCAGGGACGGCAGGAGCGCCCGGGCGGCGTCGTTCGACTCGATCACCAGGGCGCGGCGGTCGATCAGGATGACGGGATCGGGGATGTTGGCGAGCAGCGCCTCGGCGAGGCCGTGGCGGCCCCGGCCCGGCGGGGTGTCGGCGCGCGGCACCGGCTCGCCCCGGCGC
>JAEWKL010000915.1 GCA_023386115.1 Pseudomonadota bacterium | reverse complement strand
TTGTGTATAATAGACAGGTGCTGAAGGACGTCGCCGACGCGATGACGCGCCTCGGCACGCTGGTCGGCGACAGCACCACCCACGGCCGGGCCAGCACCCAGGCGATGGCGAACCTCGCCGAGGGCATCCAGGGCCTCGTCCAGCACATGCGCGCCGAGCAGCAGATGATCCGCGACTGGGTCGAGGCGCAGGCGGCCCGTGAGCGCGAGCTGAAGCAGGTGCTCGACCGCCTCGCCCGGGAGAAGGTGGAGTGAGAACCTGATGGCCGGCCGCCTCGTCCGGCGCGACCGCGCCCTCAATGTCTGGCCAGGCTACGTCGACGCGCTGACGACGCTGCTGCTCTCGGTCGTCTTCCTGCTCACCATCTTCGTCACCGGCCAGTTCTTCCTGTCGCAGGAGCTGTCGGGCCGCGACACGGTGCTGGAGCGGCTGAACCGCCAGATCTCCGAGCTGACCGACCTCCTGGCGCTGGAGCGCTCCGGCAAGCGCGCGCTGGAGGAGACCGCCGCCGGCTTGCGGGCGAACCTGTCCGGCTCCGAGGCCGAGCGGACGCGGCTGCAAGGGCTGCTCGCCACCGGCCAGGGCGCGGAAGGCAAGGCCGCCGAGCTCGGCCGCCAGCTCGACGCCGAGAAGGGCGCCACGGCCCGGGCGCTCAGCCAGGTCGACCTCCTGAACCAGCAGATCTCGGCGATGCGCCAGCAGCTCGCGGCGCTTGAGGACGCGCTCGCCGCCTCCGAGACCCGCGACCGCGAGAGCCAGGCCCGCATCGCCGATCTCGGCAGCCGCCTCAACGTGGCGCTCGCCCAGAGGGTGCAGGAGCTGGCGCGCTACCGCTCGGACTTTTTCGGGCGCCTGCGCCAGATCCTCGGCAACCGCCCCGACATCCGCATCGTCGGCGACCGCTTCGTGCTGCAATCCGAGGTGCTGTTCTCCGCCGGCCAAGCGGTGCTGAAGCCCGAGGCCGGGCCGGAAATCGACCGGATCGCCAGCGCGATCCTGGAGCTCAACCGCCAGATCCCGGCCGACATCCCGTGGGTGCTGCGGGTCGACGGCCACACCGACGCGCGGCCGATCGCGTCGTCGCAATTCCCGTCGAACTGGGCGTTGTCCGCCGCCCGCGCCATCGCGGTGGTGCAGTACCTCGTCGGAAAGGGCATCCCGCCCCAGCGGCTGCTGGCCGGCGCCTTCGGCGAGTTCCAGCCCCTCGATGCCGGGACGAGCGAGGAGGCCTATGCGCGCAACCGGCGCATCGAGATGAAGCTGACGGAGCGGTAGGAACTCAGATCAGCTTCAGCCCCCGGAAGCTCGCATGCCCGTCCCGCCCGACGATGATGTGGTCGTGCACCACGATGCCGAGGGGGCCGGCCACCGCGATGATGTCGCGGGTCATCTTGATGTCGGCCTGGGACGGGGTGGGATCGCCCGAGGGGTGGTTGTGGACCAGGATCAGGGCGGTGGCGGAGAGTTCCAGCGCCCGGCGCACCACCTCGCGGGGATAGACCGGCGTATGGTCGACGGTGCCGCGGCCCTGCACCTCGTCGGCGATCAGGCGGTTGCGCTTGTCGAGGAAGAGCAGCCGGAACTCCTCCCGTGGCGCGAAGGCCATCGCCGCGCGGCAATAATCGATCACGGCGGCCCAGGACGAGAGCAGCGTCCGCTCCGCCACCGCACCGCGGGCCAGCCGCCGTCCGGCCGCCTCCATGATCTTGAGATCGGTGACCACTGACGGTCCGATGCCGTCCACCTCGAGCAGCCGCTCGGCCGGGGCGCTGATCACCTCGGCGAAGCTGCCGAAGCGGGCGATCAGCGCCTTCGCGATCGGCTTGACATCCCGGCGCGGGATGGCACGGAACAGCACCAGCTCCAGGAACTCGTAATCCGGCAGCGTGTCGCCTTGCGCGAAGCGGGCACGCAGGCGGTCGCGATGGCCGTGGTAATGCGGCTCCTCCGCCTTGCTGTCTTGCTTGCCGTCCAGGGCTTTGAGTTCGGACGCGGAACCGCCGGCCTCCGCGAAACCGGGATGGGTGCGGGGCGGGCGGGCCATGGCGGGGGCTTGCCGAGGGCGGGGCTTGCAGAGGGCGGGGCGGTTTGGCGAGGCGTCAGGCCGCGGCCGTGTCGCGCGGCTTGTCCAGCCCCTTGGGCGAGAGGGTGAAGATTTCGACACCGGTCTCGGTCACCGCCACCGTGTGCGCGAACTGGGCCGAGAGCGAGCGGTCGCGGGTCACCGCGGTCCAGCCGTCGGCCAGCACCTTCACGGCCGGCCGGCCGAGATTGATCATCGGCTCCACGGTGAAGAACTGACCGGGCTTCAAGGCGACGCTGTAGCTCGGCTCGACGTAGTGCAGGATGGTCGGCGCGTCGTGATAGATGCGGCCGAGGCCGTGGCCGCAGAAGTCGCGCACCACCGAGCAGCGCTCGGCTTCTGCGAAGGCCTGGATTGCCGCACCGATGTCGTTGGTGGTGCCGCCGGGCTTGATCGCCGCGATCCCGCGCATCATCGCCTCGTGGGTGATCTCGCACAGGCGCGCCGCCTTGCGGGGCACCTCGCCGACATAGGCCATGCGGCTCGAATCGCCGTGCCAACCATCGACGATCAGGCAGATGTCGAGGTTGACGATGTCGCCCTCGCGCAGCGGCTTGTCGTTCGGGATGCCATGGCAGACGACGTGGTTGATCGAGGTGCAGATCGATTTCGGGTAGCCGCGATAGTGCAGCGACGCCGGATAGGCACCGTGATCCATCGCGAAGGTGTAGGCGAGGCGGTCGAGCGCCTCCGTGGTGACGCCGGGCGTCACCGCCTCCATCAGCAGGTCGAGGGCCTCGGCGGTCAGCCTGCCGGCCTTGCGCATCGCCTCGAAGGCCTCGGGGCCGTGGATCGGCGGCTCCTGCCGGCGGCCATCCTTGACCGCACTCTGCTCGTCACGACTCATCGGGGGCCCGAAAGATGCTGCTGGCGCTGAAACTGGATGCTTCGATGTAGGCGCTTCCGGCGACGAAGCCAAGGACGAAGCCGGGGTGTCGGCTCAGCGCGGATCGACCCAGGCGCGCGCCCGGGCCGGCGCGGCGGCGGGCC
>JAEWKL010000911.1 GCA_023386115.1 Pseudomonadota bacterium | reverse complement strand
GAAGACGGTCGATCACCTGCTGGAGCGGGTCAATGTCGTCGAGGAGCAGGTCTCCCGCGAGGAGCTGTTCCGCGACGAGGACGAGACGAAGGCGGGCGAGACCGCCGGGGCGTGATTGGGGGACGAGGTTCGTCCGGGCGGGCTTGAGCCCGGCCGGACCGCCTCTGGAGCGAAGCGATGAGAGATCCGGTCGACTATTACAACAGCGCGCTCGTCCCGATGGTGGTCGAGCAGTCGAGCCGCGGTGAGCGTGCCTTCGACATTTATTCGCGCCTGTTGCGTGAGCGCATCATCTTCCTGACCGGCCCGGTCGAGGACTACTCCGCGTCGCTGATCGTGGCGCAGCTGCTGTTCCTCGAGGCGGAGAACCCGAAGAAGGAAATCTCCTTCTACATCAACTCGCCGGGCGGCGTGGTCACCTCCGGCCTGTCGATCTACGACACGATGCAGTTCATCCGCTGCCCGGTCGCCACGCTCTGCGTCGGCCAGGCGGCCTCGATGGGCTCGCTGCTGCTGGCCGCCGGCGAGGCGGGCCACCGCTTCGCCCTCCCGAATGCCCGGATCATGGTGCACCAGCCCTCCGGCGGCTTCCAGGGCCAGGCCACCGACATCCTGATCCATGCCCGCGAGATCGAGGCCCTGAAGCGGCGCCTCAACGAGATCTACGTGAAGCATACCGGCCGCGATTACGACGCCATCGAGCAGGGCCTGGAGCGCGACAACTTCATGACCGCCGACGCGGCCAAGGAGTGGGGCCTGATCGACGAGGTGCTCCAGAAGCGGGCCGAGGCGCCGGCCCAGGCCTGAAGAATCCGGCGGCCGCGCCGCCCGCTGGAGGGTCCCGCCCGCGCGGAACCTCCCCCGGCGGGTGGCGACCGCTCCGGAAGGCGGATCCCGGATGCGGCCATTTGGCGGGAGCCTGTCGCATCCGCGGGATTGATCCGGCGCTGGCTGCGTGTTTGCATCGCGATTCTGCGTCGGGCGCTCGGCGCGCGGGAGGCGGTGACTGTTTCTTTAGCCGGGCGCCACTATCTAAAAGCGATGCGGTCGTGCCCCCGGGGCGGGACCGATCGGGGACTTGGAGACCCATATGAGCAAGGCTGGCGGCAACGACTCGAAGAGCACGCTGTACTGCTCGTTCTGCGGCAAGAGCCAGCACGAGGTTCGCAAGCTGATCGCAGGCCCGACCGTCTTCATCTGCGATGAGTGCGTCGAGCTGTGCATGGACATCATTCGCGAGGAATCGAAGTCCTCGCTGGTGAAGTCGCGGGACGGCGTACCGACCCCGAAGGAAATTCGGCGGGTCCTGGATGACTACGTCATCGGGCAGGACTTTGCCAAGAAGGTCCTCTCGGTGGCTGTGCACAACCACTACAAGCGCCTGGCGCACGCGACCAAGCACAACGACGTCGAGCTGGCGAAGTCCAACATCCTGCTGATCGGCCCGACCGGGTCTGGCAAGACTCTTCTGGCCCAGACCCTGGCGCGCATCCTCGACGTGCCGTTCACGATGGCCGATGCCACGACGCTGACCGAGGCCGGTTACGTCGGCGAGGACGTCGAGAACATCATCCTCAAGCTGCTCCAGGCCTCGGACTACAACGTCGAGCGGGCGCAGCGCGGCATCGTCTACATCGACGAGATCGACAAGATCTCACGCAAGTCGGATAACCCCTCCATCACCCGGGACGTGTCGGGCGAGGGCGTGCAGCAGGCCCTCCTGAAGATCATGGAGGGCACGGTCGCCAGCGTGCCGCCGCAGGGCGGGCGCAAGCACCCGCAGCAGGAATTCCTGCAGGTCGATACGACCAACATCCTGTTCATCTGCGGCGGCGCCTTCGCGGGGCTGGAGCGGATCATCTCGGCCCGCGGCAAGGGCACCTCGATCGGCTTCGGCGCCACCGTCCAGGCTCCGGACGACCGCCGCACCGGCGAGATCTTCCGCAATGTCGAGCCCGAGGACCTGCTGAAGTTCGGCCTGATTCCCGAATTCGTCGGCCGTCTGCCGGTCCTGGCGACCCTCGAGGACCTCGACGAGACCGCGCTGAAGCGGATCCTGCAGGAGCCGAAGAACGCGCTCGTGAAGCAGTACCAGCGCCTGTTCGAGATGGAGAACGTCGATCTGACGTTCCAGGAGGAGGCGCTGAGCCTCGTCGCCCGCAAGGCGATCGAGCGCAAGACCGGTGCCCGCGGCCTGCGCTCGATCCTGGAGAGCATCCTGCTCGAGACGATGTACGACCTGCCCGGCCTCGATTCGGTCGAGCAGGTGGTGATCGGGCCGGAGGTCGTCGACGGCAAGTCGCGGCCGCTCTACATCCACGGCGACCGCGGCAAGGACGCGCCGGCGAGCGCCAGCGCCTGATCGTCACCCAGAGGCCGCCGTGGAAACGGCGGCCTCTCGTCCGAGACGTGCCCGGATGCGGCCGGGTGGCACGGTGCTTGAAAGCGGCGCCCCGAGAAGCCACCTGAAAGTCAACGCGGCGGCCGCATGCTCACCAGAGACGAGGTGCGGTGCCGCGACCCGGCCGCTCTTCTCGTTCCGACCCCCGCGGCCCGGTCGGCCCCCATGTTCCTCCTGCTTTTCCCCTTAACGAGGGGAGGGACCTGGGCGTCACCACACAAGGAAGTCAGTCAATGACCCAGCCGAAATCGCGCCAGCCCGTCGTCCCCGGCACGAGCGGGACCTACGCGGTCCTGCCGCTGCGCGACATCGTGGTCTTCCCGCACATGATCGTGCCGCTCTTCGTCGGCCGCGAGAAATCGATCCGGGCCCTTGAGGAGGCGGTGCGCACCGACCGCCATATCCTGCTCGCGACCCAGGTCAACGCCACTGACGACGATCCGGCCACCGACGCGATCTACACCATCGGCACCCTGGCGAGCGTGCTTCAGCTGCTCAAGCTCCCCGACGGCACCGTGAAGGTGCTGGTGGAGGGCGGCGGCCGGGCCAAGATCCAGGATTTCGTGCGCTCGGACGAGTACTACGCCGCCGAGGCCGAGGTGCTGCCGAACGATCTCGGCGACCGGATCGAGGCCGAGGCCCTGGCCCGCTCGGTGATCTCGGAGTTCGAGAACTACGTCAAGCTCAACAAGAAGATCTCGCCCGAGGTGGTCTCGGCGGTGATCCAGATCGACGAGCCCTCGAAGCTCGCCGACACGGTCGCCTCGCATCTCGCCGTCAAGATCTCCGACAAGCAGGCGATCCTCGAGATCCCGACCGTTGCCCAGCGGCTGGAGCGTGTGCTCTCGCTGATGGAGAGCGAGATCTCGGTGCTGCAGGTCGAGAAGCGCATCCGCACCCGCGTCAAGCGGCAGATGGAGAAGACCCAGCGCGAGTACTACCTGAATGAGCAGATGAAGGCCATTCAGAAGGAACTCGGCGACGAGGACGGTCGCGACGAACTGGCCGAGCTCGAGGACAAGATCGAGAAGACCAAGCTGTCCAAGGAGGCGCGGGACAAGGCTCTGGCCGAGCTGAAGAAGCTGCGCCAGATGTCGCCGATGTCGGCCGAGGCGACGGTCGTGCGCAACTACCTCGACTGGATGCTCGGCATCCCGTGGGGCAAGCGCTCGAAGATCAAGAAGGACCTGCCTGGTGCGCAGGCGATGCTCGATGCCGACCATTTCGGCCTCGACAAGGTGAAGGAGCGGATCGTCGAGTACCTGGCGGTGCAGCAGCGCGCCAACAAGCTCACCGGCCCGATCCTCTGCCTCGTCGGACCGCCCGGCGTCGGCAAGACCTCGCTCGGCAAGTCGATCGCCAAGGCCACGGGCCGCGAGTTCGTGCGCATGTCGCTCGGCGGCGTGCGTGACGAGGCCGAGATCCGCGGTCACCGGCGGACCTATATCGGCTCGATGCCCGGCAAGATCGTGCAGTCGATGCGCAAGGCCAAGACCTCGAACCCGCTCATCCTGCTCGACGAGATCGACAAGATGGGCATGGACTTCCGCGGCGATCCGTCCGCGGCGCTCCTCGAGGTGCTGGATCCGGAGCAGAACGCGACCTTCAACGACCATTACCTTGAGGTCGATTACGACCTGTCGAACGTGATGTTCGTGACGACGGCCAACACCCTCAACATCCCGCCGGCCCTGCTGGACCGGATGGAGGTGATCCGCATCGCCGGCTACACCGAGGAGGAGAAGGTCGAGATCGCGCGCAAGCACCTGATGCCTGGGGCGCTGAAGAAGCACGGCCTCGAGCCCAAGGAGTGGTCGATCACCGATGACGGCCTGATGCTGCTGATCCGCCGCTACACCCGCGAGGCGGGCGTGCGGAATCTGGAGCGCGAGATCTCGAACCTGATCCGCAAGGCGGTGAAGGAAATCCTGATCTCGGGGGTGAAGAGCGTGACGGTCTCGGCCGACAACCTCGATACCTTCCTCGGCCCGGCGAAGTTCCGCTACGGCGAGGTCGAGACCGACGATCAGGTCGGCTTGGTCACGGGTCTGGCCTGGACCGAGGTCGGGGGCGAACTGCTCACGATCGAAGGCGTCATGATGCCCGGCAAGGGCAAGATGACGGTCACGGGCAACCTGCGCGACGTGATGAAGGAATCGATCTCGGCGGCGGCGTCCTACGTCCGCTCGCGGGCGGTCGATTTCGGTGTCGAGCCGCCCCTGTTCGAGCGCCGGGACATCCACGTCCACGTTCCCGAGGGGGCGACCCCGAAGGACGGGCCCTCGGCTGGCATCGCCATGGCGACGGCGATCGTCTCCGTCATCACCGGTATCCCGGTGCGCCGCGATATCGCCATGACCGGCGAGGTCACCTTGCGGGGCCGGGTGCTGCCGATCGGCGGCCTCAAGGAGAAGCTGCTGGCGGCGCTGCGGGGCGGCATCAAGATCGTGCTGATCCCGGAGGAGAACGCAAAGGACCTGGTGGAGATTCCCGACAGCGTGAAGAACGGACTGGAGATCGTTCCCGTCTCGCGCATGGACCAGGTCCTGGAGCGGGCGCTGATCCGCAAGCCCGAGGCGATCGACTGGGACGAGCCGCTGCCGAAGGCCGCGCCCGCGCGGTCTGAAGATGACGCGTCGGGGCTGGTGGCGCATTAACAGCCCCACCCTTCGTTGAGACGAGAAAGGCCCCCGGATCGTCAGATCCGGGGGCCTTTCTGTGTCCGGGCTGGAGATCCCTCGCCCGAGACCGTGGTCGGATAAGGTGTCAGGCGCTGCGGCGCCGGCCCAACCCGCTGTTCTTGGCGAGCTCGGAACGCTGGGCGGCGTAGTTGGCGGCGACCATCGGGTAGTCGTGCGGCAAGCCCCACTTGCGGCGGTACTCCTCGGGGGTGAGCCCGCGGGTCGACAGGTGGCGCTTGAGCGACTTGTACTGACGGCCGTCCTCGAGGCTGATCAGGTAGTCCGGGGTCACCGTCTTCTTGACCGGCATCAGCGGAACCGGCTTCTCGGCCTCGACCGGCTGATTGTCGCCGAGCCGGCTCAGCGACTGGTGCACGGCGTTGATCAGGGCCGGCAGATCGGCCAGCGGCACGGAGTTGTTGGACACGTAGGCCGACACGATGTCGGCTGCGCGCTCAATCAGGTTGGTTTCTTGATCTTGGTCCAGCATTCAATCGGCTCCGATGACAGAGTGAGTGCCCCATGCGTCTTTGGGCGCCGCGGGTCAATATTTCTTTTTGGGAATGCGACAGAATTACACTGGAGAAACAAAGTTGTGCGCCATGGATAGTGGCGGATGGTCTCTCCAGGCTCGGATTTCGGCCTATGCGCTCACGTAATACATGCATTGCATGCCCGGGCGAGGGTACGACGTGCGGGAGCACGTGAACGGCCATCCTCGCGTCATCCGGCTCCGCGCATTGGCGCGTGCGAGAGGGGAGGGGGACCGAACGGAGCGGCGGCGTCTGTCGCGGGAGCTTCACAAAGGAGTTGACGGGGCACAATGCGGGGCCTATACGACCACCCATCGGCGCCGGCCGCTCCCGCGGACCGGTCGCTGAAACGTCTTCTGCACAGTCTGGGC